>JAWVFS010000024.1:0-2786 GCA_033855795.1 Solirubrobacteraceae bacterium
GAGCCGCCTCGTCCGGGGCCATGGTGTAGGTGTGATCTGGCTCGGGGTAGTGGCGCGTCCGGACGTCCTCGGCGTAGCGTCGCACCCCGTCCACCATCTGCTCGCGGATGTTCGCGTAGCGCTTGACGAAGCGGGCCGCGTGCCCGTCGTAGATGCCGAGCAGGTCGTGGTAGACGAGCACCTGCCCGTCGGTGGCCGGGCCGGCGCCGATCCCGATCACCGGGATCTCGATGTGCGGCATGAGAGCCTCGGTCAGCTCGGCCGGGACGGCCTCGAAGACGATCGCGAAGCACCCGGCCTCCTGCAGGGCAATCGCGTCCTCGACCACCTGCATGGCCTTGTCGGCGGTGCGGCCCTGGGAGCGGTAGCCGCCGAGCGCCGTGGCGGTCTGGGGCGTCAGGCCGACGTGGCCCATCACCGGGATGCCGGCGCCGACGATCGCGCGAGCGCGGTCGACGGACGATCCGCCGCGCTCGAGCTTGACCGCGTCGCAGCCCGCCTCCTTGACGAAGCGCTGCGCCGTCTTGATCGCCTCGACGTCGGAGCCCTCATAGGACCCGAACGGCAGGTCGCCGACCAGCATCGGCGTCGTCAGGCCCCGCCGCGCGGCGGCGGCGAGCATCAGCATCTCCTCGATCGTCACCGGCACCGTGCTCGGGTAGCCGAGGACGGTCATGGCCCCCGAGTCGCCGACCAGCACCAGGTCGACCCCGGCCTCCTCCGCCACCGAGGCGCTCGGATAGTCGTAGGCGGTCACCATCACGAGCGGCTCGCCGAGCGCCTTCCTCTCCGCGAGCGTCGAGAGGGTGACGGTGGCCCGCTTGGCCGGCGGCGCGGATGCGGTGATTCGCTGGCGTGCGCTCATGCGAGTAGCTCCTTGACGTTGGCATCGGTGAGGACGATTCGGTTTTCGCGGTTCACGTGGACGACGCGCGGCTGATATGACTCGAGCTCGTCCGCCTCGTAGTCGGCGTATGAGATCACGATGATCGTGTCGCCAACATGGACGAGCCGGGCGGCGGCGCCGTTCAGGCAGATCTCGCCCGAGCGCCGCTCGCCCGAGATCGTGTAGGTCTCGAAACGGGCGCCGTTGTCGACGTCGACCACGTGGACCTGCTCGTGCTCGCGGATGTCGGCCGCGTCCAGCAGGTCCTGGTCGATCGTGATCGAGCCGACGTAGTGCAGGTCCGACCCCGTCACGGTCCCGCGGTGGATCTTCGACTTCAACATCGTCCGTCTCATTGCGCTCCCTTGTCCTTCAGCATCGTGTTGTCGATCAGGCGAGCCCGTCCCACACGGGCCGCGACTGCCAGGAGAGTCGATCCGTTGACCCGCTCCGCGGGTGTCAGGTCGGTTGCCGACCGGAGCTCGAGGTACTCCGGCTCGATGCCGGCCTCGTCCAGCTCGCCGCGGGCGGCGGCGATGACGGCGTCGGCGTCGAGCTGCCCGCGCTCGACCGCGCCCTCGGCCGCCCGCAGCGCCCGGGAGATGGCGAGCGCCCGCCGCCGGTCCTCTTCCGTGAGGTAGGCGTTGCGCGAGCTCAGCGCGAGACCGTCGGGCTCCCGGACGGTCGGGCACACCTCGATCCGCACCGGCATGTTCAGGTCGCGGACGAGCTTGTCGATGACGAGCGCCTGCTGGGCGTCCTTCTGCCCGAAGTACGCCGCGTCCGGGCCCACCATGTTGAACAGCTTGGTGACGACGGTCGTCACGCCCTTGAAGTGCCCCGGGCGGGAGGCGCCGTCGAGCGGGCCGGTGAGGCCGTCGACCTCGACGCTCGTCGAGAACCCGGGCGGGTAGACCTCGTCGACCGGCGGCGCGAACACGACGTCCACGCCCTCGGACTCGGCCAGGCGCAGGTCGCGCTCCTCGTCGCGGGGGTAGGCCTCGAGGTCCTCGTTCGGCCCGAACTGCGACGGGTTGACGAACAGCGAGACGACGACGGTGGCGTTCCCCGCGCGCGCCGCGCGCATCAGCGACAGATGGCCCGCGTGGAAGAAGCCCATCGTGGGGACGAGCCCAACCGGGCGCGGCGCCTCCGCGAGCGCGCTCCGGAGGCCGGCCACGGTGCGGACCGTCTTCATGCCGCCACCTCGCGCGCGGCGGCGACCTCGCGCGTCTGCTCGACGAGGGCGTCGAACAGCGGCAGCAGATCGGGAGCGGCGCCCTGCACGGCCTTGCGCTGACGGGCGATCGTGATCTCGTCGCCTCTGGCGACCGGGCCGGTCAGCGCCGCTTGCGGGCCGAGCGTGGCCCAGTTGTCCACCGTCTGACGAACGAGCGGCGCGAGCATGCGCCGGGCGTCCTCGGGCGCGATGCCGGCGGCCGCGGCGATGCGCTCGGCCATCCATTCCAGCGTCACCACGAAGTTGGAGGCGATCGAGGCCGAGGCGTGGTAGGCGGCGCGGGCGGAGTCGTCGATGACGAATGGCTCCATCCCGGCCGCCCGGGCCAAGGATCGTGCGAGCTCGAGAGCCTCCTCGCTCGAGCCCGCGATGGCACAGCCGCAGCCTTCGAAGCTCGTCTCGGGCCCGGTGACCGACTGAAGTGGGTGCAGCCCGAAAGCCAGCCCGCCAAGCGGTGTCGCGCCGCTTGTATGGCCGACAAATGGCGCGTCGACGACGACGGCGGCCGCCTTGGCGATCCCGGCATCCGGCACGCACAGCAGGACGACATCGGCATGCGGCTTCTCGCCGCGGCCCAGCGGGCCCTCGACCTCGATGCCGGCGCGGCGGAACGCCTCGGCGAGGGCGGTGCCGATGCGACCGGGGCCGACAATTGCCAGC
>JAWVFS010000025.1:0-7500 GCA_033855795.1 Solirubrobacteraceae bacterium
GGTTCCTCGGCGGCAAGCGCTCGGTGGCGGTCGCCGTCATGTCCTACAACGGCGGGATGAACTTCGGCCTCGTGGGTGACTTCGACGCCCTGCCGGATCTCGAGCTGATCGGGGGCGGCATCCAGTCCTCGCTGGCCGACCTCGTCGCCCGGGCCGAGCGCCGGCGCGTGGGCGACGTGCCGGTCTAGGACGGCAGCGCGAAGGTCTCGTCCCCGAGCGCGAACACGGGCGGCTCGCCGGCTCGGGCCGACACCGCCAGCGGCGCATCGGGATCGCTGGTCTGAAACTGCACGGTCGCCACGCTGCGCCCGCCGAGCAACGCCGCCAGTTCGCCGACCGCGTCAGCCAGGTGCTGGAGTCCGCCGATCGTGCCCGTGACCTCGCCGCCGTCCGGATCGACGTCCATCGCGGGCAGCGCGTGCACGTGGACGAGCGCCAGCGGCACGGCCCCGGAGACGGCCGCCAGCTCGCGCACCTCCCCGCCCTCTTCGACCTCGACGCCTCCGGCACCGTCGCAGTCGACCACCACCGGCGCGGCCCCCTCGCCGCGGTCGAGCAGCGCGACGGCCCGCATCGCGCCGGCGCGCCCGACGAAGTCCCGCAGGGTGGCGGCGACGGCGTCGAGCGGCGGAGCGCTCATCCCGGGATCCTATGTTGGACGATCAGCATAGGGTGGTACGGTGGCTGGATGGCCGAGGCCGCGACGTCCCGCAAGCGCGAGCAGTCGGAGCTGTCCCGCGAGCGCCTGATCGAGGCCGCCACGCGCCTGTTCGCCGAGCGAGGCTACCGCGACGCGTCCGTGCAGGCGATCGGCGAGGCGGCCGGCATCAGCCGCGGCTCGATCTTCTGGCATTTCGGCTCCAAGGAGGGCCTGCTGTGGGCGGTGGTCCAACGCGCCTTCACGCGCTGGGAGGCCGAGACGCTCGTGCCCGAGGTGGGCGACGCGCGGGGCGAGGACGCGATCGGCCGGGCGCTGCGCGCTCACCGGCGCTTCCTGGGCGACGAGGGCGGCACGCTGCGACTGCTGTTCGTGCTCATGTTCGAGGCGCTCGGTCCGCGCCCGGAGCTGGCCGCCGAATTCGCACGCCTGCATCGCGACCTGCGCGAGCTCGCGACACCGTGGCTCGAGGAGGCGGTGGCGGACGGCGACTTCCGCAGCGACGTCGATCCCGAAACCATCGTGACGCTGATCATCGCGACGCTCGGCGGGATCGTCTATCAGTACCTGCTCGATGCCGAGGGAGTCGACCTCGATCGCTGCTACGCCGACCTCGAGCGCGTGCTCGAACGCGGCCTGGCGGTAGCGTAGGGTGCCGCGTGCGCGCGGTCACCTTCCAGATGCCCGGCGAGGTTCGGCTCGAGGACAAGCCCGAGCCGGAGCCGATCGAGCCCGACGACGCCGTCGTGACGGTCGAGGCCGCGGGGGTGTGCGGCTCCGACCTGCACATCTACCACGGCCGCCACCCGGTCGAGCCGGGGTTCACGATCGGCCACGAGTTCGTCGGGACGGTGACCGCCGCCGGCGACGCCGTCGATGGCGTGGCCGAGGGCGACCGCGTGATCGGCTCCTTCGTCACCGCCTGCGGGGAGTGCTACTTCTGCCGGCTCGGGCTCTTCCACCACTGCGAGCATCAACGGATCTTCGGCCACGGCGAGATCTCGGGAGCGCTCCAGGGCGCGCAGGCCGAACAGGTGCTCGTGCCGCATGCGAATCTGGGACTACGCCGGGCACCGGACGGCCTCGCCGACGACGCGGCCCTCTTCGCCGGCGACGTCATGAACACCGGGTACTTCGGCGTCAAGCAGGCCGGCCTGGAGGAGGGCGAGACCGCGGCGGTCCTCGGCCTCGGCCCCGTCGGCCTGTGCGCCGTACAGGCCGCGCGCCGCGCCGGCGCCGCCGAGGTCATTGCGATCGACTCCGTTCCCGAGCGCCTGGAGATGGCGGAGCGGTTCGGCGCGACTCCCGTCCACCTGGAAGAGCAGGACCCCCGCGCCGAGGTCAAGAACCGCACCGAGGGCCGCGGCGTGGACGTGTGCATCGAGGCGGTCGGCAGCGCCCAGGCACTCGACCTCGCGGTGCGGCTCGCTCGCCGGGTCGGCCGGGTCTCGATGCTCGGCGTCCACGGCAAGCCGTGCGAGGTTCACATGGGCCTGCTGTGGAACAAGTCGTTGACGCTCACGACGGGCCTGGCCAACATCATCGCCAACTTCGACGAGGTGCTCGGGCTGATCGCCGCCGGCGAGCTCGACCCGTCCCCCATCGTCACCCACCACATGAGCCTGGACGACGCTCCCGAGGCCTACGCGGCGTACGACCGCCACGAGGCGCTCAAGGTCGTCCTGAAGCCGTGACCGACCCGAGGAGCACGACCCCATGACCATCGCCGCACCGCCGGAGCAGCTCTCCGACGCCGCCCGCAGCTTCCTGCAGAACGCCCACCACGACCTGATCATCGGCGACGAGCGGCCGGGCGCCGCCGACGGGCGCACCTTCGAGACGCTCGACCCGGCCACGGGCGAGCCGATCGCGGTCGTCGCCCACGCCGGCGCGGAGGACGTCGACCGCGCGGTGCGCGCGGCCCGCGCCGCGTTCGAGGATGGCCCGTGGGCGTCCATGGCGGCCGCCGACCGCGGCGCCCTGATCGAGCGGCTCGCGCAGCTCGTCGAGGAGCACGCCGACGAGCTGGCCGAGCTGGAATCGCTCGACAACGGCAAGCCCGTCACCTACGCGAAGGTCGTCGACGTCGGCTCTGCGGCCGGGCATCTGCACTACTTCGCGGGCTGGCCGACCAAGATCGAAGGCGAGGTCATCCCCGTCCGCGCCCCCGACACGCTCTGCTACACGCGCAAGGAGCCGGTGGGGGTGTGCGGGCAGATCGTGCCGTGGAACTTCCCGCTGCTGATGGCGTGCTGGAAGATTGCGCCGGCGCTGGCGGCCGGCTGCACGACGGTGCTCAAGCCGGCCGAGCAGACCCCGCTGACCGCGATCCGCCTCGGCGAGCTGGCGCTCGAAGCCGGCATCCCCGAGGGCGTGCTGAACGTGATCACGGGTGACGGTGAGACCGGGGCGGCGCTGGTGGACCACCCGGACGTCGACAAGATCGCCTTCACGGGCTCGACCGTCGTGGGGAGGGAGATCGGGGCGAAGACGGGCCGCGACCTCAAGCGCGTGACGCTCGAGCTCGGCGGCAAGTCGGCGAACATCATCCTGCCCGACGCCGACCTCGACGCCGCGGTGAAGGGATCGTGGACCGCGATCTACTTCAACTCCGGCCAGGCGTGCAACGCCGGCTCGCGGCTGTTCGTCCCGAAGGAGAACTTCGACGAGGTCGTGTCGGCGCTGGCCGAGCGCGCCGCCGGTGCGCAGGTCGGCCCGGGCCTCGACAAGGGCACACAGGTCGGGCCGCTCGTGTCGGCCGAGCAGCTCGAGCGGGTCACCGGCTACATCGAGTCCGGAAAGTCGGAGGGGGCCGAGCTCGTGACCGGCGGCGACGCGCCCGACGGCGGCGGCTACTTCGTCGCCCCGACACTGTTCACCACCACCTCCGACGATCTGAAGATCGCGCGCGAGGAGATCTTCGGCCCGGTGCTCGTGGCGATGCCCTACGAGACGCTCGACGAGGTCGCCCAGCGGGCCAATGACACCGAGTACGGCCTGGCGGCCGGCGTGTGGACGCGCTCGCTCTCGAGCGCGCACAGGCTGGCGGCGCGTCTGCGGGCGGGGTCGATCTACGTCAACCAGTGGGGCATGGCCGACGCGTCCGCGCCGTTCGGGGGCTTCAAGGCCTCGGGCGTGGGGCGCGAACACGGCCACGCCGGCCTCGACGCCTACCTCGAGGTCAAGACCGTCTGGGCGTCGCTGAGCTAGCTCGAGGGCCTCAGCCGGCCGGAGAGCCCTCCGGCTGGGCGCCAGACACGACGTAGTCGCGCGCGCGCACGAGGACGAGTGCGCACGCGGCGCCCACCAACGCGACGATTCCGGCGATCACGAACAGCTCGTTCAGCCCGGAGATGAAGCTCTCCTTGGCGACACGCGCGACCAGGCCGCGCGCCTGCGGCGGGGCAGCGGAGATCACCTCGCCGATGCGGCCCGACTGGATCGCCGTCACGATGCGGCCGCTCTCGCCCGATCCGAGCGAGGAGGCCGCGAGCAGTTCGGTGGCCTTTGCCGAGACCTGATGCTGGAAGATCGCTCCCAGGCCCGCGATTCCCGTTGCAATGCCCACCTGGCGGAAGGTCGTGTTGATGCCCGACCCCATACCCGCCCGCTGCGGGGGGACCACGCCGACGGCGGTCGCGGCGAGCGGCGGGTTGATCATGCCGATCCCGATACCGGCGACGATCAGACCGCCGAGCAACGCGGTCCAACCATCGTCGACGGTCAGGCCGCCGCGGAAGGCCTGCCCCATCCACAGCAGCGCGAACCCGACGAGCGCCAGCCCGAGGACGAAGAAGATGCGCTTGGAGAAGCGCTCCGACAGCGGTCCCGCGGCCGCGGCGACGAAGAACGAGATCAGGCTCAGCGGCAGGAACCGCAGGCCGGCGTCGAGCGGCGAGAAGCCGAGGATGTTCTGCATGTACAGCGTGATGTAGAGGAACATCGCGAACATCGACGCGGACAGCGCGAAGGCCACAATCGACGCGCCCGTGAATGTCGGCTTGCGGAACAGGGAGAGGTCGAGCATCGGGCTGTCCTGGCGCAGCTCGACCAGCACGAACACCACCATGAGCACCACCGCGGCGGCGAGCAGGCCGATGATCAGCGCGCTGCCCCAGCCCTCGGCGTTGCCGCGGATGAGGGCGAACACGAGCGCGATGAGCGCGCCGGAGAACGTCGCCGTCCCGATCCAATCGACGCCGCTCGCGGTGGGGTCCTTCGTCTCGTGCACGCGCAGCTGCGCGAGCGCGATCGTCGCGATCCCGATCGGGACGTTGACGAAGAAGATCCACTCCCAACCCAGGCCCTGGGTCAGCGCCCCTCCGACGAGCGGCCCGATCGCCACGGCGCCACCGATGGTGGCGCCCCAGACGCCGAACGCCGTGCCGCGCTCGCGGCCATGGAACTCCTGCGCCAGCAGCGCCAGTGACGTGGCGAACATCGCGGCGCCCCCGATGCCCTGGAGCCCGCGCGCGAAGTCGAGCACCGTTGCGTCGCCCGAGATCCCGCAGAGGAAAGAGGCGAGGGTGAAGATCCCCACGCCGGCGACGAATGCGCGTCGGCGTCCGAGCCGGTCGGCCAGCGATCCGGCGGCCAGGAGCAGACCGGCGAGCGCCAGGGAGTAGGCGTCCACGACCCACTGGAGCTCGTCGAAGCTCGCGCCCGTCTGCTTCTGGATGTCCGGCAGCGCGACGTTGACGATCGTGATGTCCAGCAGCAGCATGAACGTTGCGACGCACACCGCGATGAGCGTCCACCACTTGCGCTCCATGTCGGCCTCCCGGCGGTCGTTGACTTACGTACGGTAAGGCTAGGGGCAAGGGCCGCGCGGCCCCCACCGGCGTGGCCCTCGGGGCCTGCTCGGTAGACTCGCCCCGCCGTCATGCTCGCAGGCGGTCGCTGGTGGGACGAGGCAGGGGCATGACAGACGCAGGGCTGCATTCTCCGATCACACCGACCGCGCTCCTGGAGCGCGACGCCGAGCTCGACGCCGTCGGCGCGGTGCTCGATGCCGCACGCGAGGGAACCGGACGCCTGCTGGTCATCGAGGGCCATCTCGGCCTGGGGAAGTCCCAGCTGGTGTCGGCCGCGCGCGGCTTCGCGCAGGGCACGGGGATGCAGCTCATCGCGGCGCGCGGGAGCGAGCTCGAGCGCCACTTCCCGTTCGGGGCCGCGCTCCAGCTCTTCGAGTCGCGGCTGGCCGACGCCGAGGACGAGGAGCGCGAGCTGCTCACCTCGGGCGCCGCGGCGCTGACCGACGAGCTGTTCCGGCCCGGCCGCCGGACCGGGTCGCTGGAGCAGGAGGACGAGGCCTTCCCGCTCATGCACGGGCTGTACTGGCTGACCGCCAACCTGGCCGAGCGAGCGCCGCTGCTCATTGCCGTTGACGACGCCCACTGGGTCGACCGGCCGACGCTGCGCTTCATCCACTACCTGGCCCAGCGCGTGGCGGGCCTTCCGGTGGCCATCGTGTTAGCTCGGAGACGCGATGAGGGAGCCGAGCAGAGCGCCATGCTCGACGCGCTCGCCATGCATCCGACCGCCACGGTCTGCCGCGTGCAGCCGCTCTCGCCGGTCGCGGCCGGGCAGCTCGTGTGGGCGACGTTCCCCGATGCCAGCGACCGCTTCTGCCACGCCTGCGCCGAGGTGACGAGCGGCAACCCGCTGTACCTGCGCGAGCTGCTCGCGGCCGCGGTCGCCCGCGGGATCGAGCCGACCGACGAGGGCGCCGTACGCGTGCGCGAGCTGGGTCCGGAGTCGATCTCCCGGATCGTCCTCCTGCGCCTCGCGGAGCTCCCATTCGGTGCGGCGGCGCTGGCACGCGCGGCCGCGGTGCTGGGCGACGGCCCACCACTGTCGCTCGCCAGCGAGCTCGCCGGCCTCGAGCGCGCCGTCGCGGCGGACGCCGCGGACGCGCTCGCCGGAGCCGAGGTTCTGGTCGGCGGCACCTCGATCGCGTTCGTACATCCGATCGTCCGCGCGGCCGTGTACGCCGACCTGCCGGGCGCCGAGCGCGCGTCGGCCCATGCCGATGCCGCCCGGCTCCTGCATTCCGCCGGCGAACCCGACGACCGCGTCGCCGCCCATCTGCTCGAGGCCCATTCCGAGGTCGCGGGCTGGGTCGTCGCCGTGCTGCGCAACGCGGCGGCGCGCGCGGTCGCACGCGGCGCGCCTGAGTCAGCCATCCGCTTTCTCCGCCGCGCGCTGGTCGAATCCCCCCCGCCGTCGGAGCGCACCGAGATTCTGCTCGAGCTGGGGTACGCGGACGCGATCGCCGGCAACCCGCGCGCGGTCGAGCGCTTCGAATCCGCGCTCGCCGGTCTGCGTGACCCGAGCCGCCGGGCGGAGGTGCGCCTGGCCCTTGGCCGCACGCTGCACGCGCGGGGCGCACACACCGAGGCGGCGGCGGCGTTCGAGCGCTGGCTCGACGAGGCCGGCGACGCGATGACGGAGACCGCGCTGCGACTGGAGGCCGGCTATGTGGCCGCCGCCCGGGAGGAGCTGGCCCTGCGTCCGCTCATCAGCGGCCGCCTGCAGCGGATCGTCGCGCACTCGAACCGAGCGGCGACCCCCGGCGAGCGGGTACTGCTCGCCCATGTCGCCTACGAGCGGGCGCTGCGCGGCGACCCCGCGGCCGAGGTCGCCGAGCAGGCCCGGCGCGCGCTCGACGGTGGCGCGCTGCTGGCGGCCGAGAGCGCCGACGAGAGCGCGCCCCACCTCGCGGCCATGGCGCTCGCCTGGGCGGGCGAGCTCGAGGCGGCCACCGAGGCTGCCACGGCGGCGATCGCGGACGCCCGGTCGCGCGGCTCGGTGATCGCCCACGCCACCGCCTGCCACGTCCG
>JAWVFS010000026.1:0-5151 GCA_033855795.1 Solirubrobacteraceae bacterium
TCACGGGCAGCGCGATGCCACCGCGGGAGAGAAGCTGCAGGCTGCGCAGCTTGTCGCGGCTGCGGGTGATCGCCTGGCTCTCGTTGGCGGTGAACGTGCCGAGCAGCTCGAACTGGCGCACCACCGCGCTGCCGTAGAACGTGTGCGACGCGCCGATCCTCGGGATGATCGCGTCGAACCCCTCGAGCTCGCGGCCCTGGAAGATGACCAAGGGCTTGCGCGAGGTGATGTTCATGTAGCAGCGCAGGTAGTCGATGACGCGCACGTCATGGCCGCGCTTCTCTCCCGCCTCCTTGAGCCGGTTGGTCGAGTACAGCGTCGTGTCGCGGGAGAGGATGGCGATCTTCATGTGGTGTCAGGTGCTCGACGGGCCCGGTGGGCGCGAAACCCTATCGCCGCCGCCGAGGAACGATCGGCCGGGGTCGACGAGGAAGCGACGGCGCACCGCGGACCGCCCGAGCAGCATGCGGAAGCCCATCTCGTCGCGACGGCTGAGCGTCAGCTCGATGGGGATGCCCTCGCCGCGCAGCACCGCGACGGTGCGGATGACCGGCCGCTCCTCGACGTCGCCGTTCGAGCTGCGGACGTCGCGGTGCTCGATCAGCTCGGCCTCGGCTTGGACCACGAGATCGTCATCGTCCTGCATCGGGTGCACGCTGAAGCGCACGACGTCGCCGTCCACCTCGATGTCCCACGCGTGCAACGACGACGACCGGGCACCGGTGTCGACCTTGGCCTTCACCCAGTCCACGCCGAGGTCGGGCAGGCCGACCCACTCGCGCCACCCGATCACGGGCTTGACCTTCGGCGTGGTCACGGCACGCGGGTGCGCAGCCAGCTGGTGATGAGGTCCATCGCCTCGTGCCGCCGGCCCGGGATGTAGTGCGCGGCCCCGGCGAGCTCGGCGTACTCCTTGTCTGGCGCGCCGGCGGCGTCGAAGATCTCGCGCGCCTGGTGCAGCCGGATCTCGGTGTCCGCGGTGGGGTGGATGACCAGCGTCGGCACCTTGACCTCGGGGATCGTGGCGGCGACGCGCGCGTGCGAGGACAGGCCCGACCACGTGGACAGCCACGCGCGTGTCGTCATCACGCGTGCGAGCCCGCCGAAGCCGTTGTTCGCGTCGAAGGGGTCGGGGAAGGCGAAGATCGTGCCGAGGGCGCGGTCGTCGGGATCGATGGTGAGGTCGAGGTAGGCAGGGTCGGCCAGGGTGCGGTAGATCGTCAGGTAGCGCGCGTGCACCGCGTGCTTGCGCGCTTCGAGCCACGCGGCCGAACCGCGCTCGCTCGTCCCGAGCGCATCGCGGGCCTCGGCCCGGTCGTCCTCGAACGCCTGCGCAACCGCGTCGATGCGGGCGACACGGTCGCGCTGTGCTGTCCGGTAGCGGGCAAGCCAGTCCCGGTCATAGGTCGAGGGTTCGGGCCACGGGCACCAGCCGTTGTCCGGGTTGTACATGTCGAGCGCGGGGTCGACGGAGAACGGATCTGCCTCGTCGGTCACCGACGGGTCGATCACCTGCAGCATGAACACGCCTTGGCCCGGGTGCGCAGCGAGCGCGATGAACGCGTCGCCGAGCCCGCCCGGCGTCGACGCGTGCGCCAACGCCATCAACGAGCCGCCGCCCGAGTTGCCGAGGAGCACGACCGCCTCTGCGCCCCGCTCGCGCACGAAGGCGACTGCGGTCTGCACGTCTACGACGCACTGCTCGTGGAGGCAGTCGCTGTCGTTGTTCACGTAGCGGGTGGCGAACCCGAACACCGCGTAGCCGGCGGCGGCGAGGAGCGGGCACGCGTAGTGGACGCTGAAGTCGCCGCGCGGGTGCGAGAGCACGACGGCGGTGTGCCACGGCGCACCGCCGGGTGGCGTCCACAGGATCCCGCGGACGATGGCGCCGTCCGGGCTCACGAGCACGATCGGCTCGCGGCCGAGGTCGACGCCGGGGTCGTCCTCGTCCTCGGGCCAGTAGCCGAGGAACGGCCGCGTCACGCGGGCGCGGCGGCGGTGGTCTTGGCTCGGTGGAACTGCGGGATCGGCGGCGCTTCGAGCTCGGGCGTGGCGTCGAGCAGCAGCCTCAGCGCGTGCTCGCGGTCCTCCGCGGTGTACGGCTTCGTGTCCGTGCAGAACTCCACGAGGATGCCGTTGGGGTCCATCGTGTACACCGACACGCAGAAGCCGTGGTCGATCTCGAACACGTCGTGGCCGCTGGCGAGCCACCGCTGCTTGCGGGCTTCGATGTCATCGAGGTCGCTCGCCGCGAACGCGAGGTGGTTCACCCACGGCTCGAGGCCGAGACCGGTGGAGATCGCCGGGTCGAAGTCGGCCATGCGGTCGTCGTGGAGGTCCCAGAACGCGATCATCCCGTCGCCCGTGTCGTAGAAGACGTGCTTGGCCCAGCCGCCGGGCGCGTCGGTCGGTGCGACGACGGCCTTGACCAGCTCGAAGCCCATCACCTCCGTGTAGAAGCGGTGGGTCGCTTCGAGGTCTCGGGTGGCGAAGGCCACGTGGTGGAAGGCCATCGGGTGCTCCTCGGGTGCTGCCGTCGGTGGATGACCGCAAACTACCTTGCCGTGCGTGCGCAGCGACCGGCTCCCCGTCGCCACTGCGCTGGTGCTGCTCACGGTCGCGGTCGTCGCGTCGTTCCTCCTGCCGGCCACCGAGACGCAGCGCGGCGGTGATCGGGCCGCGTCGTCGTTCCTCGCCGCGTGGAAGCGCAAGCTCGAGGGCACCTACCTCGTCGAGTCGACCTTCACCCGCGCCGCGCCGGGGCAGCCCTCCTTCACGTCCACCACGCAGCTCGTGCAGCGCCCCCCCGATCGGCTCATCAGCGGGCTGGGGGCGGTGGACGGGCGTCTCGGAGGCAAGATCCTGCGCTGCGGCACGGACGCGTCGGGCGCGGGCCGGTGCTTCCGGAGCGCGGATGACGCGCCGCCCTACGACCAGGCCGTGGCCGACGAGGTCGACGCGCTGTCGCGCTACGTGCTCGGCGACCGCCCGCCGTATGCGGTGGTCGACTTCCTGGAGGGCTGCTTCCGCCTCGACCTGCGCATCCAGCTGCCCGACCCGACCTACGGCGCGCACGCGCTCCTCTGCTTCGACCCCACCACCGGCGCGCCCTCCCGCACGGTCATCGAGCGCCCCGACGTCATCGAGACCACCACCGCCGACCGCGTCACCGCCCTCGTGACCGACCCCGACCTCCAGATCCCCGAAGACCGCGGCACCGTCGTGACCTTGCCCGGCGCCACCTCGACGACCACCACCACGAGCCCCACGACCACCAGCAGCCCCACGAGCTCCTGAGCGAACCGCCACCGTGCGGGGACTGGCGACCGCACCTGAGCGAAAAAAGTTTGGCTTGGGGCTCAAGACGGGACCCCTAGGCGACGAACAAGAAAGAGCCTGAAGGACTTCGCCCCCTTCGGGTGCTGTATCGGGGACGGGACAGGAGCTGCAGTAACTCCCTCCAAACGCATCGCCAACCAGTGCCTACGGGTGCTGGCGCCTCGGCTTCGGCCCTGGCCCCGAGTAGTTCCAGACAACACCGCCCCCCTCGCCAGGGGGGCGGTGTTGCTTTTCGTGACCGGTTTTCGTGGCAAGGTTTGCGTCGATGTTCCTCGGCGACGACCTGCTCGCCTACCTGGTGCTGGCACTGGGTGGGGCGCTCGCCGCCGGCAACATCATGGCGATGGTCCGCCCGCCTGCTCAGCCCCGGGAGGACGATCTGGCCCGGGCCCCTGTGGCACGGAGCGTGTTGATGGCCGTGGTGGGCGGCATCGCCGCCGTCTGGGCCGGCGCGTCTTTGCTGCTCAAGTAGCCGAGCTTGCCCCGCACCACGGGGAAGCGGGGGATGCGCTTGGCGGCGAGCACGAACGAGCCCGCCCACAGCAGCGCCACGATGGCGATGATCGCGTAGGCGAGGATCTTGACGGTCGCCTCCCCGGGCTTGACCTCGCGCATCAGGTACTGCTCCTCACCGCCGAGCGCGATGGTGCGCGAGACCGCGGGGATCTCCGGGGCTCCGATCTCCGGATCGGCGGGCAGGAACACCGGGGCCGACATCAGCTCGTCGCCACGTTGCAGCCGCACCATCGTCTTCCACTTGCCGCCGACCGGTACCGGCTCGTCGCTCTGCCACGTGCCCGGCGCGACCTGGTGCAGGTCCACCGCGTGCAGGCCGCCGCCCTGCCAGGCCATCACCTGGAACCAGTGCGCGTCGTTCGCCGCGTCGGGCGGATCGAGCGTGACCGTGACGTTCACGAGCTCTCCGCTCGCGACGGGCTGGATGTCCAGCGCCGCGTTCACATTGCCGGTGCGCCGCGGGAGGGGCAGCAGCAGGGCGACCACGACGGCCACGGTGGCGAGAGCGATCGCGGAGCGAGGCAGGCGGCCTGGCTCCCGAAGCACCGCGCCGCCGTACGCGGCACCGAGCACGGCAGCTCCGAGCGCCATGAGCCCGCCCACCAGCACCGCGCTCGGCAGCAGCGACGTGTTCCACGGCTGCGCCGCGCCCTGGTTCCACCACCACTCGCCGGCGAGGCCGAGGGTTCCGACGCCGAGCCCTGACACGAGCGCGAACCGGAGCCGGTTCTCCGTGCCGACGATCACCGCGGCCAGCTCGACGGCCACCGCGGAGGCGAGAAAGATCCCGACGGTCCGTGTGGGAACGAAGCCGGACGCGCCCGATCCGCTGCCGACCTGGAGCGCCTCGGGCACGAAGGTGAACACGGCGAGCACGATCGCCCACCCTCGACCGAGCACCAGGCGGGTCGGAACGAAGGCGAACGCGGCAGCCAGGCAGAGAAGCACCGGGTGGTAGAGCTGCTGGAACTGGGGGACGCCGAAGCGGAACTCGCCGAGCGGTGCGCTGAGGCCGGCGAGCACGAACCACGCGGCGATGAAGTGCAGGACGCGGCTCCACCGCGAGTCGCGGAAGCCGACGCCCGCCTCGGCCAGCGCCAACCACGCGGCGATGAGGCTGAACGCGGCGCCGCAGATCATCAGCATGTGGGTGGGGCTCCACATCGTGACGTCGATGCCGTAGGCGGCGTGCCACAGGTCGTCGAGCGGGAAGCCGCCGAGCGCGCAGACGCCGAGGAGGCCGAGCGGCACGGCCGACCACGGCACGCGCAGACCCTTCACCCGGATGGCGGTGTC
>JAWVFS010000027.1:0-3494 GCA_033855795.1 Solirubrobacteraceae bacterium
GCCCGGCTCCAGTGCCTCGTGCAGCACCTCGTGGATCTGCTCGACGAACACGAAGCCGAGGTCCCCGCGCAGGTGGGCGGGAATCTCGTCGACGTCCGCCTCGTTGAGCTTGGGCGCGATGACCTCCCCGATCCCGTTGCGCTGGGCCGCCAGCGCCTTCTCCTTCAGTCCGCCGATCGGCAGCACCTGGCCGGTGAGGGTGATCTCGCCGGTCATGGCGACGTCGTCGCGCACCGGGCGCGTGGTGAGCAACGACACCAGCGCGGCGGCCATCGTGATGCCGGCGCTGGGACCGTCCTTGGGAATCGCCCCGGCCGGGACGTGCAGATGCAGGTCGTGGTCCGCGAACCAGCTCACGGGCAGCTCGGGCGCCAGGTCGGCCGCGTGCGCGCGCACGTAGGACAACGCCGCCTCCGCCGACTCGCGCATGATCTCGCCGAGCTGGCCGGTGATCATGAGCTTGCCCGACCCGGGCATCGCGGTGGCCTCGACGAACAGTACGTCGCCGCCCGCCGGCGTCCACGCCAGGCCCGTGGCGACGCCAGGCTCGGCCGTCCGCCGCCGTGCCTCGGAGAAGAACCTGCGCTTGCCCAGCAGCTCGCGGGCCCGCTTCTCGGACACGCTGTAGCGCTTGGTCACCTTGCCCTCGGCGACGAGGCGCGCAACCTTGCGGCAGACCGTGCCGATCTCGCGCTCGAGATTTCGCACCCCGGCCTCGCGCGTGTAGTCGGCGATGATCGCCCGCAGCGCCGGGTCGGTGAAGGCGATCTTGCCCTTCGTCAGGCCGTTGCGCTCGATCTGGCGCGGCACGAGGTAGCGCTTGGCGATCTCGAGCTTCTCCTCCTCGGTGTATCCGGCGAGCTCGATCACCTCCATCCGGTCGCGCAGCGGCCCGGGGACCGTGTCGAGCGTGTTGGCCGTGGTCACGAACATCACGCTCGAGAGGTCGAAGGGGACGTCGAGGTAGTGGTCGCGGAAGCTGGAGTTCTGCTCGGGATCGAGCACCTCGAGCATCGCGCTGGCCGGATCGCCGCGGTAGTCGGCGCCCATCTTGTCGATCTCGTCGATCATGAACAGGGGGTTGCGGGCCCCCGCGTCGCGCAGCGCGCGGACGATCGTCCCGGGCATGGCACCGATGTACGTGCGGCGATGACCGCGGATCTCCGCCTCGTCGCGCACGCCGCCGACGCTGATGCGCTCGAACGCGCGGCCGAGCGCGCGCGCGATCGACCGGCCGAGCGAGGTCTTGCCGACGCCCGGCGGGCCGACGAAGCAGAGGATCGAGCCGCGCGCATCCGGCTTGAGCCTGCGCACGGCGAGGAACTCGAGGATGCGGTCCTTGACCTTCTCGATGTCGTAGTGGTCCTCGTCCAGGATCTTGCGCGCGTGATCGAGGTCGAGGTTGTCCTCGGTCGTCTTGTCCCAGGGCAGCGACGCGATCCATTCCAGGTAGCTGCGAATGACGCCGTGCTCGGCGGCGGCCGGAGGCAGGCGCTCCAGCCGCTGCAGCTCGCGGTCGGCCTGGCGGCGGACCTCCTCGGGCAGCTCGATGGCGTCGAGCTGGTCGCGCAGCTCGTTGGCCTCGGCCACCATCTCGTCGGCCTCGCCGAGCTCCTCCTGAATCGCCTTGAGCTGCTGGCGCAGGAAGTACTCGCGCTGCGAGCTGTCGAGCTCCGACTGGACCTGCGACTGGATCTTCGTCCCAACCGAGATGACGTCGAGCTCACGCGCCAGGATCTCCGACAGCCGGCGCAGGCGCTTGCCCACGTCGACCTCCTCCAGCAGCTCCTGCTTCTCCTCGATCTTCAGGCGCAGCGCGCCGGAGATGAGGTTCGCGAGGGCGGAGGGGTCGTCGATGTTGGCCACCGCGAGCTGGAGCTCCTCCGGCAGGTATGGGACCTCTTCGACGATGGCCGTGAAGGTCTGCTGGACGTTGCGCATGAGCGCCGTCAGCTCGATCGACTCAACGAGCACGTCCGGGTCCTCCTCGACCGCGGCGATGAGATACGGCGACTCGGCCGCCCAGCGCGCGATGCGCACGCGCTGGGCGCCCTGGACGAGGACACGCAGCGAGCCGTCCGGCACCCGCATCATCCGCGCGATCACGCCGGCCACGCCAACTTCGTAGAGCTGATCCGGGCCCGGCGTCTCGAGCTCGGCGTCCTTCGAGGCCACCATCGCGAGCATGCGGTTGCCCGCGAGCACGTCGTTGACGAGTTTGATGGAGCGCTCCTGGCCCACCGCCAGCGGCGTGAGCGTGTCGGGAAACGCCACCGTCTCGCGGAGCGGCAGCACCGGCAGGGCGCCGGGCAGATCGCGTTGCAGGCCGAGGTCGATCGCCCCGTCGGCGCCCGGGAGATGCTCGACGTCGAGCTCGGTCACGGGTGGGCCACTACTCCTCCTCCGGCGTCTTCGGCACCTCGATGGGGACGCTGCGCGGCCGGGACTCGGCCAGGGCGATGGGGAGTTCGACCTGGAGGAAGCCGTCTTCGTAGATGGCCTTGGCCTGGTCCGCGCGCACCTCGGCCCCGAGCGGAATCGTTCGCTGGAACGCCCCGTGCTCGATCTCGAGCTGCTGGTACACGCGGCCCTCGCCGTGCTCGGGGCGCCGGTGGCCCGCGATCGTCAGCTCGCGACCCTGGATCTCCAGGGCGAGCTCGTCCGGATCGATGCCCGCCAGCTCCGCCCGAACGACAACGCGTGGCGGCTCGTCCGCGTAGTACACGTCGATCGGCGGCGAGAATCCGCCGCGGCGCCGCGCCAGGCCGGTGCGCTCGAACACGTCGCCGAACAGCTCGTCCATCTCGCGCCGCATGCGTTCGAAGTTGGCGAACAGGTCGCGTTCGGGTGGCATGTCTTCTGAGCTTAGTAGGCGAACCCGTGGCTCGCCCAAGGGGCCGCCGTACGGTCAGACCGTGTAGACCGCGCCCTCGTGCGCGACCTCGACCGGGCCGCCGTAGGCTCGGCTCGCCTCGTCGCGTGCGCGCTCTTCGTCCAGCTCGTCGGAGATGTGGGTGATCACGACGCGCCGGGCGCCCGCGCGGCGGGCGTGGTCCCCGGCTTCCGCGGGCGTCAGATGGCCCCGCACCCCGCCGCGCTCGGGGCGCGGCAGCGTGGCCTCGACGAGCAGTAGGTCCGTCTCACGCGCGAATTCGACCAGCTCGTCGGTGGGGCGGCTGTCGGCCCCGAAGGTGAAGCGCCCGCCCCCGTTGGTCGAGGCCACGTCGATCGCGTGGGTGGTGCAGTAGTGCGGAACGACGTGGAAGCTGATCTTCAGCGGGCCGACGACGATCGGCCCGGACGCGTCGTACTCGCGCAGCTCGAAGGCGTGCTCGATCAGGTCCTCGTTGCCCCACGCGCCCACGACGCGGCGAAACGTCGCGCCCGCTCCGAGCGGCGCGTGCAGCTCGGGCCGGGCCGGCCTGTCGGTCCCGGGCCAGCGGTCCACCGGCACCGGCTGCTGGCGCGGGGCGTAGGTCAGCGCGTACGCGTAG
>JAWVFS010000028.1:0-4944 GCA_033855795.1 Solirubrobacteraceae bacterium
GTCCGCAACGCGGGCAAGATCTCCGACGCCTACACGATCGTCATCTGCGACGAGGCGCACACGGCGCTGGGCGAGAAGACCTCCGCGGCGATCCGCAACTGGGCCGGTCCGATCTTCGTCGGCATGACCGCCACGGGCGCCCTGATCGCCCGCCACGTCACCGACCTGTTCCCGACCCAGACGTCCCGCTTCGACCTCGCCCAGGCCGCCCGGCGGGGCGTGATCGCGCCGCTGCGCTGCATCCGGATCCCGCCCGGGCCGGGGGTGCGCACGATCGCCAAGGTGCCGCTGCGCCGCGGTGAGGTCGACACCGAATTCGACCAGGAGATGCTGGCCGAGCTGCTGGATCAGACGCCCTTCAACCTGGCCGTCGCCGATCTCTACAAGACGCGCTTCAACGGCGTGCCCGGCGTGATCTACGCCGCCGGCGTGCGCCACGCCTACAACGTCGCCGAGGCGCTGCGCGACGTCGGGCTGAAGGCCCAGGGCGTCTCCGGCGAGACGCCCAAGCGCGAGCTGACGCGGATTCTCGCCGCCTACGAACGCGGCGACGTCGACGTGCTCGTCAACGCCCAGCTCCTCGCCGAGGGTTGGAACTCGCCGCGCGCCACGGTCTGTATGCACCTGGCGCCCACCGCGTCCAGGCGCATCTACCAGCAGCGGGTGGGCCGCGTCACGCGCCGCCAGGCGGGCAAGGAGGCGGGAATCGTGGTCGACTTCGTCCACCCGGCGACCCGTCACGACGACCCGGTCGTGACGCTGCACTCGCTGCTCGGCCGCGACGTGTACCGCGGCGGCGCGATCGTCGTCGGCCCGGTGCGCCGCGGCCGCGGCCGGCGGGTGCGCGTCGAGCGCCGGGTGCTGCCCGTCACGGCCGACCCGGACCGGCGCGCCGAGGTCTTCGAGC
The DNA here is from genome assembly GCA_033855795.1 of Solirubrobacteraceae bacterium. Lineage (GTDB taxonomy): Bacteria > Actinomycetota > Thermoleophilia > Solirubrobacterales > Solirubrobacteraceae > JALYZC01. The sequence continues at coordinate 908 of JAWVFS010000028.1, forward strand.
GCGAGCTGTGGCGGATCGCGGTCGAGCACCTTGACTACGGCGAGCAGCACGTGTGGGCGGCGCTGGCCGGTGCCCGGGTCGCGCCCAACGGCTGGCGGCGCGCGAAGGCGATGCTGCACTTCGACCGGCAGGGCGACCTCAAGCGGCGCTTCCTCATCACCGCGGTGCAGCGCAACCGCAACACGCAGCTGCGCCTCCGCGCGCTGCAGGAGATCGCCGCCGCGCGGGACGCTGATGCCTTCGACGAGGCCGTCGACATCATCGGCACCTGGTCCCGCGACGAGAAGCGAGAGGGCGTGAAGGTCATGCTCCAGGCGCTGGCCGAGAAGCGGATCGGCCGCCGCGACCAGGCCAACGCCTGGATCTGGCGCATGGCCGAGTACACCCGCGAGGTGCACGAGGAGTACGCCGTGCAGCGCTGGCCCGAGACCAAGCGCCTGCTGGGCCTGCTCGTGAACTCCTCCGGCGCGGCCCACGCACGCAACGCCCGGCGCATCGTGCACGCGGCCCGCAAGCAGGACCGGCGGCTCTCGGCGGCCCTGCTCGCCGCCTCATTGGCCCACACGCCCGAGGCCCAGCAGGCGCTCGATGGCGCCCGCACGCGCATGGCGCGCAAGCCGAGCGCGCTGGCGCGCGAGCTGCTGCGCAACTTCCCGAAGAAGGGCCGCGGCCGCGGGCAGCGCCGCCGCCGCAAGGGCGGCAAGGGCGCCGGGGAGGCCAAGGCGGCGCAGTCGAAGGCCGCGAAGTCCACCAGGGCTGCGAAGGCTGCCGAGGCCAAGGCCGCCGAGGAGGAGGTCGAGGAGGTCGAGGAGGTCCAAGAGGTCGAGGAGGTCCAAGAGGTCGAGGCGGCCGACGTCGTGGCGGAGATCAACGGCGCCGCCGACGCGCTGGCCGCCGCCCGCGCGGTCGAGGGCGACCCCGGGCCCGCGGAGGAGGTTCTCGACGAGGCACTCGAGAGCGCGGCCTCGACGAACGGGCCCGTCGCCGCCACCGACGAGGAGGCGGAGCTCGAGGACACCGAGCGCGTTGAGATCGAAGGCGCCGTCAGCGAAGCGCTCGAGCTCGAGCAGGACGAGGCGCGCTAGCGCTGAGGCTCGAGGTGCACCTCGCCGGCGTCGAGCGCCGTGCGTCCGCCGTCGGTGAGCTCGACCACCAGCCGTCCGTCCACGTCCACGCCGGCCGCCGTCCCCGCGCCGCCGGCCCATGCGACGGCGCGGCCCACCAGGGCGTCCCGGGCCCGCCACGCATCGAGGACCTCGGGCTCGCCGGCCGCGAGCCAGCGCCCGAGCCGCTCGAGGAACCGGGCCAGGGTGGGCTCGACCTCGCTGGGCTCGAGCGCCATCGTCGCCGCCGTGTCGCGCACGTCGGGTGGAAGCTCATGCGGTCGCACGGCGACGTTGAGGCCGACGCCGAGCACCATCCACCCGTCGTGCGGGCGGCCCTCGGCGAGGATCCCCGCGATCTTGTGATCGCGTACGAGCACGTCGTTTGGCCACTTGATCGCGGCGGCTTTGCCGACCGTCTCGGCCACGGCGACCGCGGCGGCCAGCGGGAGCAGCCGCGGCCAGTCGCGCAGCAGCACCGACATCAGCAGGCCGTGGCCGGCCTGCGCGCTCCAGACGCGACCCTGGCGCCCGCGGCCCGCCGTCTGCTCGGCCGCCGTGACGAGCGTGCCGTGCGGCGCCCCGGCGACCGCGAGCTCACGGGCGCGGGCGTTGGTGGAGTCGACGCGGCGCAGGTGCAGCCGCGGGCGGCCGAGCGGGGTGCCGCTCACGCCGCCGCGATCCGCAGCTCCGTGTCCGGCGCGAGGCCGAGCAGCGCCGCCGCGTTGCCGCGATTGACCGCCACGGCCAGCGTGCGGTAGGCGTCCTCGTAGACGAGGATCTCGCCGGGTCGAACGTCGGCGAAGGTGACCGCGTACCACGCTGTGTAGCGCTGCGTCCCGACCTGCAGCTCGCACGGGCGGCCGAGCCGCAGCCCGGAGCCCGCGAGGTCCTCGTGGGTGACGTCGAGCTGGGCGTTGCCGAACCGGTCGATCGCCAGGGCGTGGGCGACGAGCGCGTTGTCGTCACGTCGTGGCGAGGGCAGCTCGATCCCGATCAGGTCGTCGGGGTCGCACGGGTCGCCGGCCTCCGCCAGCGGGTCGCCCGCGGCCAGGCGCGCCGCGACCGGCGCGAAGATGTCGCGTCCGTGGAAGGTCGCGGACACGGGCTCGAGCCGCCACGGCGAGCGGCCGATGTCGGCCGCCTCCACCACGCCGCCGAAGCGCTCGGCCGCGAGTGACAGCAGCCCGTTGTCGGGTCCCACGAGCAGGCGTTCGTCCTCGGCCGTGCGCAGCGCCACCGCGCGGCGGTCCCGGCCGACCTCGGGGTCCACGACCGCCAGGTGCACGCCGGCGGGGAAGTACGGCAGCGTGTTCCGCAGGACGAGCGCCCCGCCCCGCGCGTCGTGGCGGCCGATCCCGTGGGTGATGTCGAGGATGCGCGCCTCGGGACAGATGCGGGCCATCACGCCGTGGCAGGTGCCCACGAAGTCGTCAGCCTGGCCGTAGTCGGAGAGAAACGTGATGGTCGGCGGCATCGCGACCGGGCCAGGCTAACCGGGCGCCCGCGCGCTCGCGTCGGCCACGAGCGCGTCGAGGACGCCGTCGACGTCGTGCCGGGCGGCCTCGACATGCGGCTCCAGCCCGTGCTCGCGCAGCGTGGAGCTCGTCACCGGTCCGATGGAGACGATGCGCGTCCCGGCGGACAGGCCGGCGTCCCCGCCCGCGGCGGCGAGGAAGAAGCGCACGGTGGACGATGAGGTGAAGGTGACGTAATCGGCCGCGCGCGTGGCCGCGAGGGTCCCGTCGTCGAGTGGCTCGGCGATCGTCTTGTACAGGGCGAGCACGTCCACCTCCGCGCCACGCTCGCGCAGGGCGTCGGGCAGCACGTCGCGAGCCTCGGCGGCGCGCGCGATGAGCGCCCGCTCCACCGGAACCTCACGCAGAGCCTCGACCAGCGACTCGGCGACCGAGCGCTCGGGCAGGACGTCGGCCTCGATCCCGTGCTCGCGCAGTGCCGCCGCGGTGCCGGGCCCGATGGCGGCCACGGTCGCGCGGGCCAGGGCGCGCGCGTCGCGCCGGGCGGCGCGCAGGCGCTCGAACAGCAGGTGCACGCCGTTGGGGCTGGTGAGGCAGACGAGGTCGTACGCGCTCAGGTCCGGGGCCTCGCCCGCCAGCGACTCGATGCGGATCGCCGGCGCCTCGACCACGCCCGCGCCCAGCGCCCGCAGCCGCGCCGCGAGCCCGCTGGCCTGCGCGCGTGCCCGGGTGACCGCAACGGAGCGCCCGTGCAGCGCGCGCCACGCGAGCCACGCGAGCGCGTCGTGGAGGTCGGCCACCGGCCCCACGACCGTCACGGCGGGCGCGCCGATCGCGGCCGCCTCGGCGCGCTCGGCGAGCTCTGAGAGCGGTGCGGTCACGGTGCGCTGATCGGGCAGCGTCCCGGACTGCACGACCGCGGCCGGCTCGTTGGCCGGGCGCCCCTCCGCCAGCAGCCGCTCGGCGATCGCACCCAGCCGGCGCACGCCCATGTAGAAGACGAGCGTTCCGGGGAAGCGCGCCAGCGCGCTCCAGTCGAGCGCGGACGCCGGCTTGCCGGGGTCCTCGTGACCGGTGACGAAGGCAACGGCGCTGGCGTGGTCGCGGTGCGTCACCGGGATGCCGGCGTAGGCCGGTGCGGCGACCCCGGCGGTGACCCCGGGCACGACCTCGTAGGGGATCCCGGCGGCGCGCAGCGCCTCGGCCTCCTCGCCCCCGCGCCCGAACACGAACGGGTCGCCGCCCTTCAGCCGCACCACCTCGCGCCCCTCGCCCGCGTGCTGGACCATCAGGCGCTCGACCTCCTCCTGCGGCGTGGACGGCCCCCCGCCCTCCTTGCCCACGCCGATCAGCTCGGCGTCGTCGCGAACGCCGTCGAGCGCGCCGGCGGGAATGAGCCGGTCGTGCAGGACCACGTCGGCCCGCGCGAGCAGCTCGAGCGCGCGGGCGGTCATGA
>JAWVFS010000029.1:0-9147 GCA_033855795.1 Solirubrobacteraceae bacterium
GATCTCCTCGATGTTGCGGTCGAACAGGCCCAGCGTGTTGGGGTTGGTGAGCATCAGGCAGGCGACGTCCTCGTCGGCGTTGGAGCGCAGGTCGTCCACGTCCACGCCGCCGTCGTGTGCGGTGGCGACCTTCACGAGTTCGTAGCCGGCCATCGTCACCGTCGCCGGGTTCGTGCCGTGGGCGGTGTCGGGCGTCAGCACCTTGTGACGGGTCTCGCCGCGGTCGTCGTGGTAGGCGCGGGTGAGCAGCACGCCGGCGAGCTCGCCGTGCGACCCGGCCGAGGGCTGGAGCGACACGTGCGGGAGCCCGGCGATCTCGGCCAGGGCCCCCTGCAGCCGCCACATCAGCTCGAGCGCTCCCTGCGCGCGCGCCGGATCCTGCAGCGGGTGCAGGCGCGCGTTGCCGGGCAGCGCCGCGACGCGCTCGTGCAGCTTCGGGTTGTGCTTCATCGTGCACGAGCCGAGCGGGTAGAAGCCTGTGTCGAGGTCGAAGTTGCGCTTGGAGATCCGGTTGTAGTGGCGCACGATCTCGGGCTCGGCGACCTCGGGAAGCTTCGCCGGCTCGGCCCGCAGCAGCCGCGGAGGGATCAGCTCGTCGAGCGGGCGTTCCGGCACGCCGGCGCGGGGCGCGACGAAGGCACGGCGCCCGGGCTGGGAGCGTTCGTAGATCGTCACGGCGCGGTCGCGCTGCTGTGGCGTCTCGGTCAGCTGCGCGCTCACGCGCCGACTCCCGCGGTCTGTCCGGCGCGCTCGGTTGCGACGGCGCGGCCGAGGACGTCGGCCAGGCGGTCGATGTCCTCGCGCGTGCGGAGCTCGGTGAGCGCCACCAGAAGACCGTTCGCGTGTTCGGGGTAGTCGCGTCCGAGCGCGTAGCCGGGATTGACGCCCTCGGCCAGGCAGCGTGCGCGCACGGCGTCCACGGGCGCGTCCAGGGCGACCGGGAACTCCCGCACGACCGGCTGCTCGTGCGCGGGCGCGACGCCGTCGAGCGCGGTCAGGCGCTCGCGCGCGTACGCCGTGCGGCGGGCGAGCAGCTCGCCCAGTTCGACGAGACCGCGCCGCCCGAGCCAGGAGAGGTAGATGACGCCGCCCAGGGCGTTGAGCGCCTGCGCCGTGCAGATGTTCGAGGTGGCCCGCTCGCGTCGGATGTGCTGCTCGCGCGTCTGCAGCGTGAGCACGAACCCGCGGCGGCCGTCGACGTCGGTGGTCTCGCCCGCGATTCGGCCGGGCATACGGCGCAGGTGGGCGTCGCTGGCGGCAAAGAACCCGAACGACGGCCCGCCGTAGTCGAGCCGGTTGCCGAGGGTCTGGCCCTCGCCCACCGCCACGTCCACCCCGCACTCGCCGGGGGGACGCAGGATGCCCAGCGGGATCGGGTCGCACGCGCACACCACGAGCGCGCCCGCCTCGCGGGCGGCGCCGGTCAGGGCCTCGAGGTCCTCGACGGCGCCGAGGAAGTTCGGCTGCTGGAGGAACACCGCGCTCGTGTTCTCGTCGATCGCCTCGACCAGGGCGGCGGCGTCGGTCGCGCCACCGGCGAGCGGGACCTCGACGATCTCGGTGCCCCATCCGGCGGAGGTGGTGGCGAGCGTCTCGCGGCTGTGCGGGTGCACGCCGCGCGAGACGACGAAGCGGCCCCGCCCGTTCGCGAGCTTGGCCAGGTAGCCGGCGGCGGCCAGGGCCGATGGACCCTCGTAGACGGAGGCGTTGGACACGGGCAGACCGGTGAGCTCGCTGATCGCGGTCTGGTACTCGAACATCGCCTGCAGCCCGCCCTGCGAGATCTCCGGCTGGTAGGGGGTGTACGGCGTCAGGAACTCCGAGCGCTGGAGGATCGAGTCGATCAGGGCGGGGACGTAGTGGTCGTACATCCCGGCTCCGAGGAACGACACCTCGTCCTCGGCCGACGCGTTGCGCGCCGCCAGCGCGCGCAGTTCCGCGTAGACCTCCTGCTCGGCGGCGCCGGGAGGCAGATCGAGCGCTCGGTCCAGCCGCAGGCCGGCGGGGATGTCGGCGAACAGCTCCTCGACGGAGCGCACGCCGATGGCGGCGAGCATCTCCTCGCGGTCGAGGTCGGTGAGCGAGGTGTAGACGGTCACTGCAGCGAGCTCGCGTAGGCGTCGGGGGCCAGCAGGGCTTCCCGCTCGGCGGGGTCGGCGAGCTTGATTCGCACCATCCACCCGTCGCCGTAGGGGTCCTCGTTGATCTTCTCGGGACTCTCCGCGAGCACCTCGTTGACGGCGACGATCTCGCCGGACAGCGGGGCGATCACATCCGACACGGCCTTCACCGACTCCACCTCGGCGTAGGGGTCGTCCTTCGTCATGGTCTTCCCGACCTCGGGCGGCTCGAAGAACACGACCTCGCCGAGCTGGTCCTGGGCGTACCAGGTGATCCCGAGCGTCGCCTCCTCGCCCTCCACGCGGGCCCAGTCGTGCTCGGGGTGGTAGAGCAGGTCGTCGGGGTAGCTGGCCTCGGCCATCAGTTGTGCCTCTCGTGACGTCGGGCGTGGAACCGCGAGGTCCAGGCGGCGTCAGGCGAGGACGCAGGGAGGATGCAAGGCTGATTGCCTTGCTCCGACCGAGGACGCGGCCTGGCGGCGATCTGGGGCCGCGGTTCTGCGCTCGATGTTGCGTGAGGGACCACTGGTCAGGCGTCCTTTCGGTAGAGGGGCTTTTCCTTCACGATCGCCTCGCGCGCCTTCCCGCGTACGTCGATCTGTAGGCGCGTGCCGGGCTCGGCGCGCTCGGCCGGTACGTAGGCCATGCCGATGCCCACACCGAGGCTCGGGGACATCGTCCCGCTGGTCACCTCGCCGCCGCCGACCACCGGGTTGCCCTGGCGCGCGATGCCCGGCCCATCGACCATGAACGGCACCAGGCGCTCAACCGGGCCGGCCTCGCGCACCGCGCGCACCGCCTCGGCGCCGATGAAGCCCGTTGCCTCCTTGCAGGCCCAGCCGAGCCCGGCCTCGATCGGCCCGCGCTCCTCCATGAGGTCGTTGCCGTACAGGTGGAAGCAGACCTCGAGGCGGAGCGTGTCGCGCGCTGCCAGTCCGGCCGGCGTCGCGCCGGCGTCGACGAGGGCGTCCCACGCTTCGCCGGCCCCGCCCGGATCGAGCAGCAGCTCGACGCCGTCCTCGCCCGTGTAGCCCGTGCCGCAGACGAGCGCCGGTACGCCGGCGACCCGGCGCTCGCACACGTGCATGCGGGACGGAAGGTCGCCGTCGGCCAGGGACCGCACGATGCCCCGCGCGGCGGGGCCCTGGACGGCGAGCATGGCGAAGCGGTCGGCGACGTCGAGCACGTCGACGTCGAAGTCCTCGGCCTGCTCGAGCAGCCAGGCGAGGTCGCGGGTGTGGTTGGCGGCGTTGGTCACGGTCAGGAAGGTCTCGTCCGCCAGCCGGTAGGTGAAGAGGTCGTCGAGCACGCCGCCGTCCTCGCGGCACAGCAGGGCGTACTGGGCACCGCCCTCCGGTATGCGCCGCACGTCGTTGGACAGCGTGTGCTGCACGAACTCCAGCGCCTGCGGCCCCCTCGTCTCGATCTCGCCCATGTGCGAGACATCGAACACGCCGGCGTGCTCGCGAACGGCCAGGTGCTCCTCGCGCACGCCCGCGTACTGGACGGGCATCTCCCAGCCCGCGAACGGGACGATCTTGGCCCCCGCGGCCTCGTGCCGATCGAACAGGGGCGTTCGGTTCAGGGTCTCGGCGCCCGGCACGGGCGGGAGGCTAGCAGCGCCGTCCCGCCGTGCCGGAGGCCGCAGCGGGGCGTCAGTAGCCGTACCCGCTGCCGCCCGAGGAGCCACCCGAGCTGCCGCTCGAGGTGTTGCCCGAGCTGCTGCTCGAGGTGGTCTTCGGCGCCGCGCTCGCGGACGCGGTCGAGCCGCCGACCTTGATGGTTCCCTTCATCCCGAGACCCCTGTGGCCGTCGATCGGGCAGTACCACGTGTACGTCTTCCCGGCCTGGAGATCGACCGTGATCGTGGCCGACTTCCCGGGCGCGATGCCGGCGCTGCGCACGTCCTTCCCGCCGGCGCCGCCGCCCTCGACCTCGATCGCGTGGGTGATCTTCCCCTGGTTGAACGCCACGATCGTGTGCTTGCCGCTCTTGCTCGGGTTGATGTTGGCCGGGGTCAGCTTGTACTCGGTCTCGCGCACGCCGATCGAGACCGTCCCGGGAGCCGGCGTGGCGGCGTTTGCGGCGGTGGTCGGCGCGGCGGCCGCGGTGGACGACTTGGTCGAGCTGCTGCTGCTGCTCCCGCAGCCGGCCGCCACGACGGCGAGCACGGGTGCGAGCGCAACGACGACGAACCTTCGCATTCGTACCTCCTAGAGAGCGATTCTGTATGGACCGACGCCGCGCCGGTCCGGTTTCTTCCGCGGGCCGAGGCCGCGTCGAATCTAGCTCGCGCCCGGTGACGGCGCGATCTCGCCGCGCCCGGCGCGTTGGAGATCGGCGGGCAGGCGCGTTCCCGTACGCGCGCCGAGCAGGGTGAGCCGCGTCCGCCAGTCGATGATCGCCGCCCGCTGGCGGGCCTGCGTATCGGGCAGGTGGTCGAACCGCTGCTCCGGAAGCGCGGCCGCGAGCGCGCTGAGGTAGGCGTCCTCCAACACGTAGGTGTGCGCGTAGGGACGATGCAGCTGCGCGAGAACGGCATTCGCAGGCTCGATGGCCGCGATGCGCTCGGTGTAGCCGGCGAAGCGCCGCTCGAGGCCGTCGAACCGGCGTCCCGCCTCCTTGGGAGACAGCCGATGGCGCCGATAGCCCTCGAGGATCGGGTCTGCCTCGTCGAGCAGCCGGTTCACCGCGAGGCGAACGGGCTCGACGCGCTGCACGTACGAGGCGAGCGCCCGCGAGCTCGGATTTCCCCGGTCAGCCGAACCGCCACCGCACCCCGCGAGCGCCAGGACCGCGGCGATCGCCGAGGCGACGATCGAACGACGGCCCGGCATGGGCGCGAGTTACGAGTCCCGCAGGAACGGCGGGATGTCGATCTCGTCGTCGGAGATCTCCAGCGAGGAGCGCTGGCGGTCGTCCAGCGTCACGTCGCGGTCGCGGCGGCGCGAGCGGACCGCGTCGCGCGCGGTGCCGGGGCGGGTTCCCCGATGGTGGAATCCGGTGGCGATCACCGTCACGCGCACCTCGTCGGCCAGCGACTCGTCGATGACCGCCCCGAAGATGATGTTGGCGTTCCCGTCGGCGGCCGAGGCGATGATCTCCGCGGCCTCGTTGACCTCGAAGAGGCCGAGGTCACGGCCGCCGGTGATGTTCAGCAGGATCCCGGCGGCGCCCTCCACGGACTCCTCGAGCAGCGGCGAGGAGATCGCCGACTTGGCGGCCTCCGTGGCGCGACTCTCGCCGGCGGCGTCCCCGATGCCGATCAGCGCGGTGCCCGCATCCTCCATGACGGTGCGCACATCGGCGAAGTCGAGGTTGATCAGTCCCGGGATCGTGATCAGGTCGGTGATGCCCTGCACGCCCTGGCGCAGGACGTTGTCGGCCTCGCGGAAGGCGTCGATGATGCTCGTCCGCCGCTCGACGATCGACAGGAGCTTGTCGTTGGGAATCACGATCAGCGTGTCGACCTGCTCGCGCAGCCTGGCGATCCCCTCCTCGGCCTGCGCGGCGCGCTGCGCGCCCTCGAACTCGAACGGGCGCGTGACGACACCCACGGTGAGCGCCCCGATCTCGTTCTTGGCGATCTCCGCGATCACCGGCGCGGCGCCGGTGCCGGTGCCGCCCCCCTCGCCCGCGGTCACGAACACCATGTCGGCGCCCTTGAGCGCCTCCTTGATGTCGTCGCGCGACTCGGAGGCCGCACCCTGGCCGACGTCCGGGTTGGCCCCCGCGCCCAGGCCCTTCGTCAGCTCGTGGCCGATGTTGAGCTTGATGTCGGCGTCGCACATCTGCAACGCCTGCGCGTCGGTGTTGGCGGCGATGAACTCCACGCCGCGTAGGCCAGCGTCGACCATGCGGTTGACGGCGTTGGTGCCTCCACCGCCGACGCCGACCACCTTGATCACTGCCAGGTAGCTGCCGCTTTCCATGAGCTTGAGTGTCTGTCCGACCCTCGAGTTAGCGTTGAGAGTTTGGCCTCACCACGCCACCTCGGCGTCGACCACCGTAAGCGCAGTTCCAGCACTTTGTCAACGGAAGGTTCATTTCGCAACGAGCCTTGCAGATCGGGCAAGTCTGGACGCGCCGGGGAGAGTTGACTCAACCCTCGGTCCAACCTCCTATAAGGCTCGACTATAGGGTTAGGCTGGCGGTTCTCCCCCGGTATTGCCTGGGTTTTGGGTCTGCGGGTCACCGGCTGCGGCCGTGCCGTCCGTGCTTCCGGCGGCCGGATCGGAGGGGGTTGAAGACGTCTTCGCAGGCACGGCGGAGGGCAGCGGAGCCACGAACGCGCCGCCCGCGACGGGCCGCTCCGGGACGCGCACGTCGAGGTACGTCGCGCCCTCGGCCCGGGCGTCGGCCATGACGCGCAGCGCCGCCGCCCACTTCGCATGGAGTCGCGTTCGGGGGCCGAATTCGATGCGGAACCCGCCCTGAAGGTCGACACGCAGGCCGTCCTGGCCGCCGCTGCGGACCCGCACGAGCAGGGGCCGCGCGCCGGCCGGAGCGGCGCCGGCGAGGGCGATCGCCCCCGTCGCCTGCGCATCGGTCACGCGCCCGCCGGTCGGAACCGCGTGGGCCGGTACGAGCGGAAGGCCGTCGACGGGCCGGTCGCGCAGCAGCGTGCCGTCGGCGGCGACGGCGACGGGGCGGCCGGCGGCCACCAGCGCCGCGACCGGGACGTTCTCGACGACCTCGATCCGCAGGCCGTGCGGGAAGCTCGGGTGGACGCGCACCGACCTGACGATCGGAAACCGCGCGACCGCGTCGCGCAGGTCGCCGGTGCGCACGTGCAATGTCGTCATGCCGTGCGCCGAACTCTGCAGCGCAGCGTCGATCTGCGCGGCATCCTGGCCGGTGGCGCCCGTGACGTGGACGCTGTCGACGGACCACAGCGAGAGGTCGCGCCCCCAGTACCAGGCCGCCGCCACGAGGACCGCCGCCACCCCGCCGATCACGAGCAGGCGCAGGCGGCGCGGGCGTGCGCCGCCACGGGGCCGGGCCGCCGCCGGGCGGGCGCGCCAGAGTCGGGGCAGGGCGATGCGCGCGCCGGTCATCGACCGGATATTCGACCTCGGAGGCGCCAGCCCTGCGCGTCAGGTGCGCGCCGCCACCAGGCGGCGCCCGAGCCCGTCGATGTCGCCCGCCCCGAGCACCAGGCACAGGTCGCCCTCGCGCAGCTCGGCGCGCAGCACACGCTCGGCGTCCTCGAGGCCGGCGAGCCACAGGACGCGGCGCCCGCCGGCGGCGTCGGCCGCTGCCTCGGCGACCAGGAGGCCGGTGATCCCGGGGAAGTCGTCCGCGCGCTCGCGCGCGGGGTAGATCTCCACGACGCCCGGGACGTCGGCCAACGCGAGCGCGGCCCCGAACTCCCGCCACAGGGCGGCCGTGCGCGAGTACAGGTGCGGCTGGCAGACCGCGACCAGCCGCCGCGGCGCCAGCGTCCGCGCCGCCCGCAGCGTCGCCGCGACCTCGGTCGGGTGATGGGCGTAGTCGTCGTAGACCACGGCACCCTCGCCCGTTTCGCCGAGGCGCTGGAAACGGCGCCCGACACCCCGGAACCCCGCCAGCGACGCGGCGGCCCGCCGCGGGTCGGCGCCCGCCAGCGTGCACGCGGCCAGGGCGGCGGCCGCGTTGAGCGCGTTGTGGGCGCCGGGCACCGTCAGGCGCACGTCCACGCCCGCGACAGCAAACCGCGACCCGTCCGCGTCGAGCTCGGGGGCCGCCACGTCGAACGCGACCACCGGACCGTCGCGCAGCGCCAGCAGCTCCGGCCGGTCCCAGACCACCGCCTGCGCGGCCCCGGCGAGAAACTCGCGCAGCGTGCGTTCGAGGTCCCGGAGCGACCCGTAGGTGGCGTGGTGGTCGAGCTCGGCGTTGGTGACGACGGCGATCTCCGGAGCCAGCCGCAGGAGCGAGCGGTCGGACTCGTCGCCCTCCACCACGATCCACTCCCCCGTGCCCCAGCCGGCGTTGCGCGGCGGCCCGTCGCCGACCTCGATCTCGCCGCCGACGAGAAACGCAGGGTCCATGCCGCAGGCCCGCAGAGCATGCACGATCATCGCCGTGGTGGTGGTCTTGCCGTGCGTGCCCGACACGGCCAGGCACCGCTTCAGGGCGCTCACCTCGCCGAGCAGCTCACCCCGGTGCACCTGCCGCAGACCGCGCTCGCGGGCCGTGGCGCGCTCAGGGTTCTCCTCCGGGATCGCCGTCGAGTAGACCAGCTCCGCGCCGTCCGGAACATTCGCCGCGTCGTGGCCGATCGCCGGCTCGATTCCCACCGCGCGCAGCTCCGCCAGGTAGGACGACTCGGCCCGGTCGGAGCCGGTCACCTCCGCCCCGAGCTGCGACGCCACGAGGGCGAGCCCACTCATGCCGGCTCCGCCGATCCCCACGAAGTGCAGGCGCCGACCACGCCAGGGCCGCTCGCCGCTCATGCGTCAGCCGCCGAGGCCCTTGGCCCGCATCTCGGCGCGCGCGGCGTCGGTCTTCTCCAGCCCCTCGAGCCCGAGGGCGGCCAGCACCTCGGGAGCCTTGGAGAACTGCACGTCGGCGTAATCGACCACCTCGACGCGGTTGCCCCACGGATCGTGGAAGGCCAGCCGGCCGCTCCCGGGCACCTCGACGCCGGCCGCGCGCAGCGTCTCGCGCACCACCTCCTTGCCGTCCACCACGAGGCCGAAGTGCCGGCCGTGGTCCGGGCCCTGGCCGGGTCCGCGGGCGAGCGCGATGAACTGGTCGCCGAGGTCGATCCAGGCCATCGTCTCGCGCCGGCCGCGCAGCTCGAACTCGAAGAACCGTCCGTACCACGCGAGCGCCTCGTCGACGTCGCCGACCTCGAGCGCCACGTGGTTGATGCCGATCGCCCGCGCCACGCGGATGAGGCTAGATGATTGATTTCATGGCCGCGTGTGCGTGGGGGCGCGCGGGAGCGAGCTGGGCGGGGGAAGCAGGGCGAAGCCAATACCTAGCGGTATTGGCGAGCCCGATGACCCCGATCCAGCGAAGCTAACCGCGCGTCATCCAC
>JAWVFS010000030.1:0-4703 GCA_033855795.1 Solirubrobacteraceae bacterium
ACAGCCAGGAGGACCTGCGGGTGCTGCTCGCACCCATGGCGGCGACCGGCGCGGAGCCGACCGGCTCAATGGGCAACGACCTCGCCCTCGCGGTTCTCTCGGACAAGCAGCCGTCGCTGTTCTCCTACTTCAAGCAGCTCTTCGCGCAGGTCACGAACCCGGCGATCGACCCGATCCGCGAGTCCATCGTGATGAGCCTCGCCACCGGCGTCGGCGCCGAGCGCAACCTGTTCGAGGAGACGCCGGAGCACGCGCGCCAGCTCGTGATGCGCCAGCCCATCCTCACCAACGCCGAGCTGGAGAAGCTGCGCCACGTGCCGGGCGACGTGTTCCCGGGCCAGACCATCGACATCACCTGGCCGGTGATGGAGGGTGCGCCCGGCATGGCCGGCGCGCTCCAGCGCGTCTGCGCGGACGCGTCGAGGTGCGTCGGCGAGCGCGGCGCCGCGGTCATCGTCCTGTCCGACCGCCGCGTCGGGCCCGGCCGCGCGCCGATCCCCTCTCTGCTGGCGGTCGCGGCCGTGCACCACCACCTCGTGCGCGAGGGCACGCGCCTGCGCGCCGGGCTGGTGATCGAGTCCGGCGAGCCGCGCGAGGTGCACCACATGGCCTGCCTGATCGGCTACGGCGCGTCCGCGGTCAACCCGTACGTGATGCTCGAGGGCCTCGGTGACCTGCACCGCCACGGAGAGCTGCCCGAGGACCTCTCGCTCGACGACGCCGAGCGCAACGTGATCAAGGCGATCGGCAAGGGCCTGCTCAAGGTCATGTCGAAGATGGGCATCTCCACGATCCAGTCCTACTGCGGCGCCCAGATCTTCGAGGCCGTGGGGCTCGACCCCGCACTGGTCGAGCGCTACTTCACGGGTACGACGTCGCGGATCGGCGGCATCGGTGTCGGCGTGCTCGCCACCGAGGCCCTGGCCCGCCACGCCCGCGCGTATCCCGAGCCGGACGGGGAGCTGCTGCCGGTCGGCGGCCTGTACCAGTGGCGCCGCGAGGGCGAACGCCGGATGTGGGACCCCGAGACGATCGCGCTGCTGCAGCACTCGGTGCGCACGAACGGCGACTCGGACCGCGCGCGCGAGACCTACGATCGCTTCGCCGCGCTCGTGAACGAGGAGAACGCCCGGCACGGGATGCTGCGCGGCCTCCTGCGTTTCCGCGAGGACCTCGAGCCGGTGCCGCTCGAGCAGGTCGAGCCGGCCGCCGAGATCGTCAAACGCTTCTCGACCGGCGGCATGAGCCTCGGCGCCCTCTCGCCCGAGTCGCACGAAACGCTGGCGATCGCGATGAACCGGATCGGCGCGCAGTCCAACACGGGCGAGGGCGGTGAGGACGAGCGCCGCTACCGCCCCGACTCCAACGGCGACCTGCGCCGCTCGGGGATCAAGCAGGTGGCCTCGGGCCGGTTCGGGGTGACGATCAACTATCTCGTCAACGCCGACCAGCTGCAGATCAAGGTCGCGCAGGGCGCCAAGCCCGGAGAGGGCGGTCAGCTTCCCGGCCACAAGGTCGACCGCTACATCGCCAACCTGCGCCACTCCACGCCCGGCGTTGGGCTGATCTCACCGCCTCCGCACCACGACATCTACTCGATCGAGGACCTCAAGCAGCTCATCTACGACCTGCGCTGCGCCAATCCGCGCGCGCGGGTGTCGGTCAAGCTCGTGTCCGAGGTCGGTGTGGGCACGGTCGCCGCCGGCGTGGCCAAGGCGAACGCCGACCACGTCACGATCGCCGGCCACGACGGGGGCACCGGCGCCTCGCCGCAGTCGTCGATCCAGTCGGCCGGCGTCCCGTGGGAGATCGGGCTGGCCGAGACCCAGCAGACGCTGCTGGCCAACGACCTGCGCTCCCGCATCGTCGTGGAGGTCGACGGCCAGATGCGGACGGGCCGCGATGTGGTGATCGGGGCGATGCTCGGCGCCGACGAGTTCGGGTTCTCGACCGCCCCGCTGATCGCCACCGGCTGCATCATGATGCGCGTCTGCCACCTGAACACCTGCCCGGTGGGCATCGCCACGCAGGACCCGGTGCTGCGCGAGCGCTTCCGCGGCACCCCGGAGCACGTCGTCAACTACATGTTCCTGGTGGCGGAGGAGACGCGCGCGCACATGGCGGCGCTCGGGGTGCGCACGATCGACGAGCTGATCGGCCGCGCCGACCTGCTGGCGCCCGACGAGGCGATCGAGCACTGGAAGGCGCGCGGGGTCGACCTCTCGAAGCTCCTGCAGGTCCCCGAGCTTCCGGCGGGCGCGCCGCGCCGGCGCACCGAGCCCCCACCGCCCGTGCTCGACGACGCCCTGGACTGGGAGCTGATCGAGGCCGCCCGGCCGGCGCTCGAGCGGGGCGAGACCGTGCGGTTCCAGCGGCGCCTGTCGAACGTGAACCGGACGGTGGGAGGGCTGCTCTCGAGCGAGGTCACCATGCGCTTCGGCCCGGACGGCCTGCCGACGGGCACGGCGATCGAGATCGACTTCCGCGGCTCGGCCGGGCAGTCCTTCGGCGCGTGGCTCGCGCCGGGCATCACCTTCACGCTGTACGGCGACGCCAACGACTACACCGGCAAGGGCATGTCCGGGGGCGTGCTCGCCGTACGCCCGCCGGACGGGCACTCCTACCGGGCGGAGGAGAACGTCATCGTCGTCAACACGCTGCTCTACGGGGCCACCAGCGGCCGCGCCTTCTTCCGTGGCCTCGCCGGCGAGCGCTTTGCCGTGCGCAACTCCGGCGTCGACGCGGTCGTGGAGGGGGTCGGCGACCACGGCTGCGAGTACATGACCGGCGGGCGCGTGGTCGTGCTCGGCCCGACCGGGCGCAACTTCGCGGCCGGCATGAGCGGCGGGATCGCCTACGTGCTCGATCCTGAGGGCCGCTTCCCGGCGCACTGCAACATGGAGCTGGTGGAGTTCGAGGCGATCGAGGAGCGCGAGGCGCAGGACCTGCGGCGCCTGGTCTCCGAGCACGCGGCGCGCACCGGCTCGCCGGTCGCCGAGCGCGTCCTGCGCGACTGGGAGGAGACGCTGCCCGCGTTCGTCAAGGTCATGCCGCGCGACTTCAAGCGCGCCATGGCGGAACTGGCAGCCGAGGGCGAAGAGGTCACCACCTAGCGATGGGGGAGCTGGGCGGGTTCATCAAGGTCCACCGCGTGGGCTTCGACAAGCGTGACCCGAAGGAGCGGGTGCGCGACTACAAGCAGTACTTCCACACCCAGCCCGACGACGAGCTGCGGCGACAGGGCGGCCGCTGCATGGACTGCGGCGTTCCCTTCTGCCACGAGGGCTGCCCGCTCGGCAATCTGATCCCCGACTGGAACGACCTCGTCTATCGCGGCGACTGGAAGCAGGCGATCGAGCAGCTCCACGCCACGAACAACTTCCCCGAGTTCACGGGCCTGATCTGCCCCGCGCCCTGCGAGTCGGCCTGCGTGCTCGACATCAACGACGACGCCGTCACGATCGAGCAGATCGAGCTCGGGATCATCGAGCGAGCGTGGGCGGAGGGATGGGTCGCGGCCGAGCCGCCGGACGAGCGGACCGGCCGGACCGTCGGCGTGGTCGGGTCCGGCCCGGCCGGACTGGCCGTGGCGGACCAGCTCACCCGCGCCGGCCACAACGTGACCGTGTACGAGCGCGACGAGGGCCCGGGTGGGCTGCTGCGCTTCGGTGTGCCCGACGCCAAGCTCGAGAAGTGGATCATCGACCGCCGCGTCGACGTCCTGATGGAAGAGGGCGTCGAGTTCGTCTACGACTGCGACGTCGGCCCGGACGTGACCGCCGACGAGCTGCGCAGCCGCCACGACGCGGTCGTGGTCGCCATCGGTTCGCGGGTGCAACGCAACCTCGAGGTGCCGGGACGCGAGCTCGAGGGTGTGCACTTCGCGATGGACTACCTCTACCAGCGCAACCGGCACGTGGCGGCGCTCGAGGGGCGCCCGACCCGCCCCGCCGAACGGCCGATCGTCGCCGAGGGCAAGCACGTGGTCGTGGTGGGCGGCGGCGACACCGGCATGGACTGCATCTCCAACGCGATCCGTGAGGGTGCGGCGGACGTTCGCATGCTCGACGTCTATCCGGAGCTCCCGCCCTCCGGCCGGCCCGACAACACGCCCTGGCCGCTGCCGCCCAAGCGCACGCTCACCACCTACGCCCTCGACGAGGGCGGCCAGCGCGAGTGGAACGCCGAGGTGATCGAGCTGTGCGGCGAGGACGGCCGCGTGACGCGCGCGCGCGCCCGCCGGGTCGAGGGAACCAGTTCGCGCGATCTCCGGCCCGTGCCCGGGACCCAGCACGAGCTGCCGGCCGATCTCGTGCTGATCGCGATCGGCTTCTCGCATCCCGAGTACGACGGCCTCGTCGAGCAGCTCGGTGTCGACCTCGATGCTCGTGGCAACGTGAAGGCGTCGGTGTACGAGACGTCCGCCCAGGGAGTGTTCGCCTGCGGCGACGCGCGCGTTGGGCAGTCGCTCGTGGTCACGGCGATCGCCGAGGGCCGCAAGTGCGCCCGCATGGTGGACCGCCACCTGATGGGGGAGCCGGAATTCGAGCTCGAGCCCGAGGACCAGGCCACCATCACCGATGCGCACTTTCTCGAGCTGGAGGCCCAGACGGCGGGAACGGTCACCGTCTCCGACGAGTTCTTCTCGGGGCCGGGCGAGCCCAGCTAAATCGGCAAGTTGACGGGGCCGTCATTTTCGCGGT
>JAWVFS010000031.1:0-4878 GCA_033855795.1 Solirubrobacteraceae bacterium
CACCATCAGCGCAGCCCCGCCGATCGGGGCGATCCTCCTGAGATGCATCTGGTGACCTCCTCCGCGTTGCTGTGTCGCCGGGATGCGAGGCGCGTCCGGGCGGTCGCGACTCGAGGCGGGCCGGCCGAGCCGTGCTGCTCTTGCCGGGAGCAGTCTGCCCGCTCGCTCGAGTCGTATCGGGTATCAACATGATCCAACAGTTTCCAAGGTGTTGTAACCTCGCACCTCGCCCTGCCAAAGTCAAGCGATCCGCCAAAAATGGCCACAACAAGCGGAAAGAACGGCGAGGGCTTCCATGTTTGGTCGTGTGGCATTATGGTTGGCGCTTCAGCAATGACCGATCACGTCCAGATCCCCCCAGACCCGCGCGCCGACGGCGCCCGCCCGTCCGTGCCGGGACAGGACGCCCGCACGGACGTCCACACGGGCGCGCAGATGGTCGTGGTCGGCTCGCGCCAGGTGCGTCCCAACCTCCCCTCGACGGTCTGCCCCTTCTGCCCGGGCGGGCTCGAGGCGCCCGAGGAGTACGAGGTGCACTGGTTCCGCAACCGCTGGCCGTCGCTGCCCGACGGACGCTGCGAGGTCGTCCTCTACACGCCCGAGCACGACGCCACCTTCTGGTCGCTCGGCACGATCGGCGCGCGCAAGGTGATCGACCTCTGGGCGGCCCGCAGCGCGGAGCTCGGCGCCCGTGACGACGTCGCCTACGTCCTCGTCTTCGAGAACCGCGGCGCCGAGGTGGGCGCGACGATCGCGCACCCGCACGGGCAGATCTACGCCTTCGACGCCGTCCCGGACCGGCCGCGCGCAGAGCTCGAGCGCGGCGATTCCTTCTCGGCCCCGGAGTCCCGCCTGGTGGCGGAGAGCCCCGGCTGGCGGGCCTGGGTGCCCGAGGCGCCGGTATTCCCCTACCAGCTCCTGCTCGTGCCCGACGAGCCCGCGCCCGACCTGCCGTCGCTCGACGACGCGGGGCGGGACGGCCTCGCGGCCCTCCTCGTCGACGTGCTGGAGCGTCTCGACCGGATCTTCGACGCGCAGACGCCCTACATGCTGTGGATCCACCAGCGGCCCTTCGACGGCAACGACTGGCCAGGCGCGCGCCTCCACGTCGAGATCGTCTCTCCGTGGCGGGCGCCGGGCGTGACGCGCTACATCGCAGCCGGTGAGCTCGGCTCGGGCGTCTACTTCAACCCGGTGCCCCCGGAAGAGGCAGCCGGCGCACTGCGCGAGGCGCTTCCCCGGCAACCGGTCGATGGTCGATGATGCCGGCGATGGACCGACAGGACTCCGGCGTCGAGGCGGGCGCGATGCTCGCGAGCCAGCGCCAGCAGCTGATTGCGGAGGAGGTGCGCCGCCGCGGCGCCGTCCGGGTCAGCGAGCTGACGGAGCTGCTGGCCGTGTCGGACATGACGATCCGTCGCGACCTCGACGTCCTCGCGAGCGCCGGCGTCCTCGAGAAGGTGCACGGCGGCGCGACCGCGCGCGGCGCCCCGAGCACCGACGAGCCGGGCTTCGAGGCGAAGTCGCACCGCCAGCTGGACGAGAAGGAGGCGATCGCCAGGAAGGCGAGCGCCCTGGTCGAGCCGGGTCAGGCGATTGCGTGCACGGCCGGCACGACGAACTGGCGCCTCGTCCACCACCTCGTCCACGTTCCGGACCTCACCGTCGTGACGAACTCGATCCAGGTCGCGAACGTCCTGCACCGGGACGGGCGGTCCGACCTCACCGTCGTCCTCACTGGCGGCGTGCGCACCCCGTCGGATGCGCTCGTCGGCCCTGTTGCGGTGACCGCGCTGCGCTCGCTCCACGTGGACGTCCTCTTCATGGGCGTGCACGGGATGTCCGTCGATGCGGGCTTCACGACGCCGAACCTGCTCGAGGCGGAGACGAACCAGGCGATGATCGCGTCGGCGCGACGGGTCGTCGTCGTCGCGGACCACACGAAGTGGGGCGTGCGCGGCCTGAGCCGGATCGCGGAGCTGTCCGCCGCGGACACGATCGTCTCCGACTCGCGCCTTTCGCCGCAGGCGCGCACGGCGATCGCCGACCAGGACATCGAGCTCATCCTGGCGCCGCCGGGCCGCCCGACGCGGCGCACCGTCATCTCCGAGGGCTAGGCGGGCCGGCGCGAGGGCGCGACGAAGCCTCCGTAGAGGAGTACCGCCCCGACGAGCGTGAAGAGCGCCGTCCGTGCGACGCCCAGTCCCGCGAGCCCGCTGCCTGCCGCCGCGACAGCGACGCCGGCGAGGATGAGCCCGTTCCCGAGCGGACGGCGCCGGAGGCTCGCGAGCGCCACGCCCACGACGGCGAGCGTTCCGAGCGAGTTGGCGACGATCGCCAGCAGCCGCGGTGGCGCGAACGCCAGGTGCGCCTGCGCCTTCGGGATCGCGTGACCCGGGAACGGCCCGTGGACCGGCATGGCGAGCGCGACGCCGAGCGCAAGCCCGGCGTACGCGAGCGCGAGCGGCCACGCCCAGGCGCGGCGGGCGCGCAGCAGCGATCCGCAGCCGAGGAGCGGCGCCGACAGCAGCCCGCCGAACGCGTAGTAGACGCGGAACGAGGCGGAGCTCCACCCGTCCGCGGCGCCCCAGGCGAGGGCCGCCGAGGCGATCGCGTACGCGAGGAGCGCGCCCGCCCAGGCGAGCAGCGCGCGGTCGCGGTGCTCCCGGTGGCGGCGCACGAGCAGCGCGGCGAGCCGGAGCGAGACGAGCGCCGCGGCGAACGAGAGCAGCGCGTCCACCGGGCCACCCTACTGCGCGTCCCCAGCCGGGTGTCTGGACGGCAAAACCTGCGGCCAGATAGGTTGCGCGCGTGCCGCCCCCCGTCCGCCGGCTGCTTCCCCTGCCGCTCGTCGTCCTGCTCCTTGCCTCGTCCTGCGGCGGAGGCAAGAGCGCCGGCCCGACGATCACGGAGTTCGGCACCCACGACAGTCCCGGCACGCCTCCGAGCGCGCTGGCTGCCGGGCCCGACGGCAACGTCTGGTTCACCGAGGACCAGGGGAACACCATTGCGAAGCTCACGCCCGGCGGCGACGTCGTCCGGTATCCCGCGAGCCTGGCTCCGAGTGGCAGCCCATACGAGCTCGTCGCCGGCCCGGACGGCAACCTCTGGTTCACCGTCATGAACGGCAGCCAGGTCGGGAAGATCACGCCGGAGGGCGTCGTGACCGAGTACCGCGAGGGGATCACCATCGACAGCGGCCCGTCCGGAATCGCCGCCGGCCCGGACGGCAACGTCTGGTTCACCGAGCGTGACGACCGGGTCGGGAGGATCACCCCGGCGGGCGTCGTCACCGAGTTCAGCGTGGGCATCAGCCCCCACAGCGCCCCGCACGCGATCGTAGCCGGCCCGGACGGCAACCTCTGGTTCACCGAGAGCGACGGCAACAGGATCGCCAAGATCACGCCTGCCGGCGTGGTCACCGAGTTCACTCAGGGCATCACGCCTGACAGCGCTCCGAGCGGGATCGCAGCAGGCCCCGACGGAAACGTCTGGTTCACCGAGCTAGAGGCGAACAGGATCGCGAAGATCACGCCCACCGGTGACGTCACCGAGTATCCGGTCGGCCTGGGCGGAAGCGGCCTCCTCGGGATCGCCGCCGGGCCGGACGGCAACCTCTGGTTCACCGAGTACGGCGCCGCGCGCGTCGGGAGGATCACCCCGGCGGGTCTCGTCACCGAGTTCAGTGAGGGGATCACGTCGGATAGCGGCCCGCTCGCGATCGTCGCGGGCCCGGACGGCAACGTCTGGTTCGCCGAGATCTATACCGACCGGATCGGGCGCATCGACCTCCACTAGAACCGGCGTTGCCGAACCGTCAAGCAGTCGGCGCGTCTCCGTTAGGCTGGGCCTCGATGCCGGACAAGCGCTATCTCATGACTCCCGGCCCGACGCCGGTTCCGCCGCAGGTCCTCCTCGCGATGGCGCAGCCGATCGTGCACCACCGCGGCTCCGACTTCCGCAGAGCCTTCGTCGAGTGCGAGCAGCGGCTCCAGCAGGTCTACCGGACCGGCAGCGACGTGCTTGTCTTCGCCGCCTCGGGCACCGGAGCGATGGAGTCGGCCGTCACCAACCTGACGGCCCCCGGGGAACGGATCGTCGTCCACTCGGCCGGCAACTTCGGCGAGCGCTGGGCGAAGATCGGCGCCGCCTACGGCTGCGACGTCGCGCACCTGAAGGAGGAGTGGGGCGACTCGCCCGACCCGGCGCGCCTCGGCGCCGAGTTGGACGCCAACCCGGCGCGCGTGGTCTACCTGACGCACTCGGAGACCTCGACCGGCGTCGTCGCCGACATCGAGGCGCTCGCGGGCGTTGCAAAGGAGCGTGGCGCCCTCGTCGTCGTCGACGCGATCTCGAGCCTCGGCGCCGTGCCGCTCGAGACGGACGCCTGGGGCCTCGACGCGGTCGTGTCCGGCTCGCAGAAGGCGCTCATGTGCCCGCCCGGGCTCGCGACCGTGTCCGTCTCGGACGCGGCCTATGCAGCCGCCGAGGCGCCCGGCCGCACGCCGAGCTACTACTTCAACTGGCTCTCGGCGCGCAAGGCGCTCGCCGACGAGACGACCTCGTTCACACCCGCGGTCTCGCTGATCCTGGGGCTGAACGTCGCGCTCGGGCTGCTGCTCGAGGCCGGCCTCGAGAGCCGCTTCGAGCTCCACCGCCTGCTCGGGAAAGCCTGCCGCGAGGGGATCAAGGCGATGGGCCTCGAGCTCTTCTCGCCGGACGAGGACCGCTCGGCTGTCGTCACCGCCGTGCGCGCGCCCGAGGGCATCGACGGCCAGAAGGTCGTCTCGCAGCTGCGCGACAAGTTCGGCATCCAGATCATCGGCGGCCAGGGCGCCCTCAAAGGGAAGATCTTCCGCATCGGGCACATCGGCTACT
>JAWVFS010000032.1:0-4948 GCA_033855795.1 Solirubrobacteraceae bacterium
GCGCGGCGATCGCCGCCGCGTCGATCGTCGCCAAGGTCTCCCGCGACCGCTACATGCACCGCGCCGACGTGCTGCACCCCGGCTGGGAGTTCGCCACCCACGTCGGCTACGCCACGCCCGAGCACCGCGCGGCGATCATGGCCCGCGGCGTCTCGCCGCTGCATCGGATGTCGTTTCAGTCGGCGGCGTACCAGCAGCTCGCGTTGTAGGTCTGGGCGCTAGTCGCTGATCCGCACAGGCGGGCGGAGAGTCCAGTCGCGCTGTGCACGCCATAGCGTGCAACCGGCGACTGGAGATGGCCCCAGGTGGGCTACGTCACAAACAGGCGTTATGCAGGTGCCGCGGTGGCCAGACCCAACCCTCGATGCCCCCGCCGGAGCCGTAACAGACCTCCTCACGTTCCGGACATCAGAACGCACCTTCGAGGTGCTCTAGCGCGACGAGCTGACCGCGGGCGTCGATCGTCACGCCGATGGCGTCGAAGCTCAGCTCGGGGACGTGCGGCCGCTCGGTGCGCTCGGCCAGCCACTGTCGCGCCATGGCCCGGACGCGCGCCTGCTTGAGGCCGCCCAGCGCGTCCCACGGCAGGCCGCTCCCCGCCCGGCGCGTCTTGACCTCGCAGAAGATCAGTCGCGCGCCGTCGAACGCGACGAGGTCGAGCTCGCCGAAACGCGTGCGGTAGTTGCGCTCGAGCACCCGCAGGCCGCGGCGCTCGAGGTGCTCGGCCGCCAGGCGCTCGCCGCGGGCGCCGAGCCGGTGGCGCAGGTCGCTGGACACGGCTGGCGACGGTAGGCGCGAAGGCGTTGCACGGGACACGCGCCCTGTGCCGATGGACCGGCGGGGCGCCGGAGCGCCGCCGGACGGCCGGCGGTACGCCACCGAAACGGCGCGCGGCGCGCGTCCCGCGTGACACCTGGCTCCCTAGCGTCGGCGCCGTGCTGGCCCGCGTCACCGCATTCGCCATCGATGGGCTCGACTCGCGCCCGGTCACGGTCGAGGTCGACATCCGCGCCGGCCTGCCCGCGTTCACCGTGGTGGGTCTGGCCGACAAGGCCGTCCGCGAGGCGCGCGAGCGCGTGCGCGCCGCCGTGCTCAACTCGGGCTTCGAATTCCCACAGCGGCGAATCACCTCGAACCTGGCGCCCGCCTACCTCCGCAAGGTGGGGCCCGGCTTCGACCTGGCGATCGCCGTCGGCCTGCTCGCCGCCAGCGGCCAGGTGCCGGCCGAGGCCCTGGAGCGCTGGGCCGTGTTCGGCGAGCTCTCGCTGGGTGGCGAGCTGCGCCCCGCGCGCGCGACGCTCAGCGTGGCCGAGGGCGCGCGCCGGCTCGGGATCGACGGGCTCGTCCTCCCGCGCGAGCGCGCGGCCGAGGCCGCCCTCGTCGAGGGCCTCCAAGTCGCCGGCGTGGCGACCCTCCGCGAGGTCACCGAGGTGCTCGCCGGCGAGCGGCGCGCTCCCGCGCCGCCGCTCGCGCCGGCGGAGGACGGGTCCGAGGGCGAGCCCGACGCGGACCTCGGGGATGTCCGCGGCCACGCCGAGCCGGTCGAGGCGCTCGTGATCGCGGCGGCGGGGGGCCACCACCTCCTCATGGAGGGCCCGCCCGGGACCGGGAAGACGATGCTGGCGCGCCGCCTGCCCGGCATCCTGCCGCCGCTGGACCGGAACGAGGCCATCGAGGTGACCCGCATCCGCAGCGTGGCCGGCCTCCACGCCGGGCCGGCGCTCGCCGCCGCCCGGCCGTTCCGCGCGCCGCATCACAGCGTCTCGGCCTCCGGGCTGGTCGGCGGCGGCGCCGTGCCCTCCCCGGGCGAGGCCACGCTGGCCCATCACGGCGTGCTGTTCCTCGACGAGCTGTCGGAGTTCGCGCGGCCGGCCCTCGAGGCGCTGCGCCAGCCGCTCGAGGACGGGCACGTGATCGTCGTGCGCGGCCAGCACGCGAGCCTGTTCCCGACCCGGTTCATGCTGGTCGCGGCGACGAACCCATGCGCCTGTGGCTTCCTCGGCGAGTCGGGGAGATGCCGCTGCTCCGAGGCCGACATCGCGCGCCACCGCCGGCGCCTGAGCGGCCCGCTGCTCGATCGCGTCGATTTGCTCATCGGCGTACCGCGCCCGAGTGCCGACGACCTTGCGGCCGGGCCGTCCGCGACGTCGGCCGCCGCCCGCGAGCGGGTCCTCGCGGCGCGCGAGCGCCAGTCGCAGCGGCTGGCCGGGACCGGGGTGGTGTGCAACGCGCGGCTGACACCACGCCTGCTGCGGCGCGATGTGGGGCTGTCCGGCACCGCCGACGCCGCTCTCCGCGACGCGCACGAGCGCACGCAGCTCAGCCCGCGCGGGCGCCAGCGCGTGCTGCGCGTCGCGCGCACCGTCGCCGACCTCGACGGGTGCGAGAGGGTGGGGACCGAGCACGTGCTCAAGGCGCTGTCGCTGCGCCAACACGAGCCCGGCGAGGAGCCCGGTGATCGGTCGGCGACCCCGGCGGCGGCAGCGGGGTGAGCGCGTGCGACGACTGCCTGCGCCGGGCCTGGCTGGTGGCCGCGCTCGCGCCATGGCTTCAGCGCGTGGGCGGGCCGCCCGTCGTGCGAGCCCTGCTGGCGCTCGAGGACGCCGAGCTGCTGGCGGCGCTGGCCGCCGGGGCGAAGGGGGCGCCGATACGCGCGGGCCACCGCGCCTTCGACCCGGCGGACGCGCGGAGGCGGTGTCGCGCCGCCGGACTACAGGCGGTCTGTCGCTGCGATTCGGGTTATCCGGTTGCCCTGCGCGACCTCGAGGCGCCGCCGGCCGTACTGCACGCCACCAGCCTGCCCGCGCTCGGCGCCGCGACCGCGGAGCCCGCAGTGGCGGTCGTGGGCGCGCGCCGCGCCTCGACCTACGGCCTCGAGGTGGCGCGGGCGCTCGGGCGCGACCTGGGTGCCGCGGGCGTGCCCGTCGTGAGCGGCCTCGCGCTGGGCGTCGACGGCGCGGCGCACCAGGGCGCACTGAGCGCCGGCGGGAACACCGTGGCCGTGCTCGCGGGAGGGGCGGACGTGCCCTACCCGGCCAGTCACGCGCGGCTGTATCGCCGGATCGCGAGGGACGGCACCGTGGTGTCCGAGCTACCGCCGGCCACGCGCGCGTTCCCGTGGTGCTTTCCCGCGCGCAACCGCATCATCGCCGCCCTGGGCGCCCTGACCGTGGTGGTCGAGGCCGCGCCGCGGTCCGGCGCACTCGTGACCGCGGCGGTCGCCCGCGAGCTCGGACGCGAGGTCGGCGCGGTCCCCGGCCAGGTCACGTCGGGGCTCGCCAACGGGACCAACGCCCTGATCGCCGACGGTGCCCATCTGGTCTCGTGCGCGCAGGCGGCCCTGGACCTCGTCTACGGGGTCGGCGCCCGGCGCGTTCCTGACCGGGCGGTCCCCGCCGACCTCGACCCCGCCCTGCGACGGCTGCTCGAGGCGGTCGCGGCGGGGCACGACACGGTCGCCGCCGCCGGGCGTCACGCCGCGGGCGCCGGCGACGCCGCCGTGGCACTCACCCGGCTGGAGCTGCTCGGCCTGCTGCGCCGCACGCCCGGTGGCCGCTATGTACGCGTCGCGTAACCTCGAACGCCGCGTGCCGGAACCGAACCGCATACCCCGCGTGCTCGCGATCGCCGGCTCGGACTCCGGCGGCGGCGCCGGCATCCAGGCCGACCTCAAGGCGTTCGCCGCGGCGGGCGTGCACGGGATGACCGCGATCACCGCCATCACCGCGCAGAACACCGTCGGTGTCACCGCGGTCCAGACGATCGAGCCGGAGGTGATCGTGGCGCAGGTCCGCGCAGTCGCCGAGGACATCGGGGTCGACGCGGTCAAGATCGGGATGCTGGGCGACGCCGCCACGATCGCGGCCGTCGGCGCCGCCCTCGACCTGCTCGACCCGGCCACACCGGTCGTGCTCGACCCGGTCATGGTCGCCGAGTCGGGCGCCGAGCTGCTGGCGCCCGACGCGCGCGAGTCGCTCGTGCGCGAGCTGGTCCCGCGCGTCACCGTGCTCACGCCGAACGTCCCCGAGGCCCGCATGCTGGCTAGTGACCCGGAGGGCGAGCCCGACGAGCTCGCCCGTGCCCTGCACGGCCTCGGCCCGCGGGTCGTGGTGGTCACGGGCGGGCACCGGGACGACCCGGTCGACGTCCTCTACGACGGCGAGCAGCTCGAGCACATCGGCGGCCCGCGGCATCCCGACGGCGCCTCGCACGGATCCGGGTGCACCCACTCGTCGACGCTCGCGGCGCGCCTGGCCCTGGGCGATCCGCCGCGCGAGGCCGCCCGGGCGGCGAGGGCCGTGACGGCGGACGCGGTCGCGCACGGGCTGCGCGACGTCGGGACGGGCGCGGGTCCCGTCGACGTCCTCCGTCTGCGCGGCTGACCCCGGTGCCTCTGGCATAATCGGAGACTGTGAAGTTCCTGCGCATGAAGCCCGGACACGGCGAGGTGCTACTCGCAGAGGGTGACGTGCAGGTCGAGGAGGACGAGCGCGCGTTGATCGAGGAGTTCCGGCGCCAGCTCGACCAGGGCATGTGGGCCGCGGTGCCCACGAGCACGGCCGGGCGCCGCGAGGCGGAGATCGTCAAGGCGTTCGAGGACGTGCCCCGGGACGCCGAGCGCGTGATCTTCTTTCCGCGCGCCGCCGGCGGCGCGCACTGAGGCGGCCGCGCGATGGCGCTTGCCCTCTGCGCAACCTGCATCGTGATCGTCGCGCTGCTGTGGGAGATCGCCTGGCCACGGATCGAGCAGGAGCACGAGCGCCGGAAGGCCAACCGGAAGCGGCTGCCCCGTCACGACTACGACCCGGGCCGCGAGCGCCGCGCCGAGCAGCGCGCCCGCGAGCTCCTGAAGTCCTGCGTCAACGAGGAGGAGTGGGAGATGTACCGGGACCTGGGCCTGATCCGGGTCTGGGGCGGCGAATCGCTCGACAAGGAGCTCCGCGGCGTC
>JAWVFS010000033.1:0-21897 GCA_033855795.1 Solirubrobacteraceae bacterium
GATCTTGCTGTTGGTGATGTTGATCGTGCCGGTGTCGCCGAGCACGTACAGCAGGGCGCCCTGCCATGCGAGCAGACCGGCCAGCGTCACGACGAATGCCGGGACGCCGATGTAGGCGAAAATGGAACCCTGGAGGAGCCCGATCACGGTCCCCGCCGCAATGCCCGTGGCGATCGCGAGGTAGGGGTTCCATCCGTGCTTGACCTGCAGCACGGCCATGACCGCCGCACACAGGCCGCTGACGGCGCCCACGGACAGGTCGATCTCGCCGAGCAGCAGCACGAGCACGACGCCGACCGAGATCAGCCCGATCGCCGTGATCTGCAGGACGAGGTTGGTGAGGTTCTGCGCCGAGAGGAAGCGGTCGTTCTGGGAGTAGAAGATCGCCCAGATGACGACCAGGATGATGAGGACCCGGAGGAAACCGAGGTCGCCCGACAGAAACCGCCGCAGGAAATCCGCCCGTGGGCTCTCGACTGTCACGCCTGTGGGTGCAGCCTGCTCTGGCGTGCTCATCGCTCACCCTCCGATCGGTTTTCGCCCGCGGGTTTGTCGCCGAACTCCGCTCCCGTGATGGCGCCCACGACGTGCTCCTGGGTCGTCTGGTCGGCGTCGAAGTCTCCGGCCCGAGTGCCGAGGCGCAGGACGAAGATGCGGTCGACCACCTGGAAGACGTCCGCGAGGTTGTGGCTGATCACGACCACGCCGAGCCCGCGCTCCTTGAGGCGTGTGATGAGTGCCAGCACCTGCGCCGTCTGGGACACACCCAGGGCGGCGGTGGGCTCGTCCAGGAGGACGAGCTTGGGCTCGCCCAGCAGGGATCGCGCGACGGCGACCTGCTGGCGCTGGCCGCCGGACAACGTGCCCACCTCCGAGCGGACACTGGGAATCGTCACCGACAGTTGATCGAGCAACTCGTGCGAGCGGTGTTCCATGTCGACCTCGTCGAGTTGCCGGGTGACCTCACCGACGCCGCCGGCGATCTCCTCCTGACCGAGGAACAGGTTGGCCACCGTGTCGAGGTTGTCGCACAGGGCGAGGTCCTGGTACACGGTCGCGATCCCGAGCGCGACGGCCGCCTTGGGGCCGGTGATCGACACCGGCTGGCCGTCGAAGTAGAACTCGCCTTCGTCGGGCGAGTAGATGCCCGCGATGGTCTTGACGAGCGTGGACTTGCCGGCGCCGTTGTCGCCCACCAGCCCGACCACCTCGCCGGGACGCACCTCGAAGTCGATCTCCTTGAGCGCCTGCACGGGCCCGAACTTCTTGCTCACCCCCTTCAGCTGCAGCAGAGGGGCGTTCGCGTTCATGGCTGTTCCTTTCCGATCGTGGGGGTTCCCCGGCGCCGCGCCGGGTGGCGCGAGTGCGCCACCCGGCCAAGCGCGGCGCCGTCAGGGGGTCATGCGATTCCCGACGCCTTGCACGCGGACGCGTAGGCGGAGGTGCAGATCTGCGCCGCCGTCCAGAACCCGTCCTTGACGATCGTGCTGTTGATGTTGGCCTTGGTGACCGCCACCGGAGTGAGGATCGTCGACGGCACGTTCTTCTGTCCGTTGTTCGTCGTGCCGTTGATCGGTGGCGTGGGCGGCTTCTGGCCCTTGGCGAGCGCGACCGCGATCGTCGCCGCAGCCGGCGCCTCGAGCTTCACCGCCTTGTACACCGTCATGAACTGTTGACCGGCGAGGATCCGCTGCACCGCAGCCAGCTCCGCGTCCTGCCCGGTCGTCGGCCTCGCCGACGGCTGGATGCCCGCCGACGTCATCGCGGCGATCGCGCCGCCCGCGGTGCCGTCGTTGGCGGCATAGACGCCCTGGAACCCGTTGTTGCCGAGCGCCGTGATCGCCTGCTGCATCTCGGTCTGGGCCTTGTCCGGGCTCCAATCCGGCGTGTCGAACTGCTTGCCGATCTTCACCCCGCTGGTGTTGAACACGCTGAGCGCGCCCTTCTTGAACAGCGCCGCGTTGTTGTCCGTCGGCGCCCCGTTGATCATCGTGATCGTGGGAGCCGCCGTGCCTCCGGACTTGAGCTTCTGCGTCAACGCCGTCGCCTGCAGCTTGCCGACACGCTCGTTGTCGAACGAGACGTAGGCATCGATGTTGGCGTTCGGGATCAGCCGGTCATATGCCAGCACCGGCACCTTCTGCGCGTTGGCCCGCTTCACGATCACGTCCGCCGAAGCCGCATCAACGGCGTCGAGCACGAGCACCTTGGCGCCCTGCGTCAGCGCCGCCTCGGCCTGCGCCTGCTGCTTCGCCGGATCCTGATTGGCGTTGCTGTAGATGACCGAGCAGTTCGGGCAGTCCGCCTTGATCTGCTTCTCGAACAGCGGCTTGTCCTGCGTCTCGTACCGCGCAGTCTTGTTCTCCGGCAGCAGCAGCGCGATCTTCTGGCCGCCGCCGCCGCTGCTGCTGCTGCTGCCGCAGCCGGCGGCTACCAGGCCGAACGCGACCGCCACGATGGCGGCCAGTCCCACCGGCCTTCGGGGAATCTCGAACATGACTGATGTGCCTCCTCTGTTGATGATGGATCGGGGTTCGTCACAAGTCTTCGGGTTCATGCCGGCTCCGGCATGGCCATTGCAGCGATCGGCTCGCCAACGCGCTGCGCCGGCGCCCGATCGCCCTCGTGGAGCACGAGGCCGATGGCCCCCAGGAGCTCGGCCCGTTCGCCGAGCACGCCCGGCACGATGGCGACGTCCTCCGCCGCCGACGGGATCGCGGCGCGCTCGACCGCCTCGCGTATCGGGTCGAGCAGCACGTCGCCGGCGGCGCCCATGCTTCCGCCGACGACGATTCGCTCCGGGTTGATCAGGTTGCAGAGGTTGCCCACGGCCTGGCCGATGTGACGCCCGGCATCGGCGATGGCGCGCTGGCAGCCGGGATCGCCATCGACCGCGCGGTCGAGCACGTCCTCCAGGGTCAGGTCGGGGCCGAGGCTGGGACGGAGTAATTCGAGGAGGGCCGGGCCGGCGGCGAACGTCTCGAGGCAGCCGCGCCGCCCGCACCGGCAGATCGGGCCGTTCTCGTCGATCGTCGTGTGACCGATCTCCCCGGCCGTCCCGCCGGCGCCGTGGAACAGGTGGCCGTCGACGACCAGCCCCGCGCCGATCCCGGTCGCCACCTTCAGATAGGCGAGGCTGGCCGACGACCGACCCGCGCCCCAGTGGAACTCCGACAGCGCGCCGAGGTTGGCGTCGTTGTCGACGTGGATCGGCAGGCCGAGGCGCTCGGCCATCTCGTCGGCCACGCGTATCCCCACCCAGCCCGGCAGGATCGCCGGCGACCCGATCATGCCCGTCAGGCGGTGGATCGGGCCGGGGAGCCCGAGGCCCACCCCGAGCACACGGTCGTGGCTGACGCCGGCGTCCTCGAGCGCCGCCTCGACCAGCTCGGACGCCGTGTTCATCCCGTGACTCGCCGCATAGTCCTCCGGCATCTCTCGCCAGGACTCCGCCAGGACCTCGTGCGAGGGGTCGGAAACCGCGACCGCGAGGTGGCGCTTGCCGAAGTCGATGCCGACGACCACGCCCGCGGATGGGCTCAACCCGATCAGGACCGGAGGACGGCCGCTCTGCCCCGCGGCCCCGCGCGGGCCGCGTCCGCCGGCCCGTTCGGCGATCAGGCCTTCGTCCTTCAGATCGGCCACCAGGCTGGAGACCGTGGAGCGCGACAGGCCGCTGCGCCGGGCGATCTCGGCGCGGCTCGCCACGCCCAGCTCCCGCAGCGTGCGTACCACACGCTCGCGGTTGCGCTCGCGCAACGACCGCAGCGACCCAGAGGCTCCTCTCCTCATGACATATGCGTTTCTCTCGTCTCCCACCGGGGTTTGTTGGGAGTACGGACGAACCTACCTCAATTCGTGCAGAAAATGAACGAACCGCGACGAAAGTGGGCGCATTCGTCAGCCGGGCTATCGTTGCGGCATGGAGCCAAGCGGGACGCTCGAGGCCCCCGCGGCGCCGGATCGACGCACGCCGCCGCGACGGGATCCGCGGGCGCCGCTACCGCTGCTCGTCCTCGTGTTCACGGGCGGCGCCGCCAGCCTGGGCGCGGAGATCGCCGCCGCCCGCCTCCTTGCCCCCGACTTCGGCGCCTCCACGGTCATCTGGGCCAACACCATCGGCGTCGTACTGGTCGCGCTCTCGGTCGGGTACTGGCTCGGGGGTCGGTTCGCCGATCGCCACCCTCGCGAGCGGGAGCTGCGCCTGACCGTGCTCGCGGCGGCCGTGCTCCTGGCGGTCGTGCCGCTCGTCGCCGGGCCCTTCCTGCACGCGGCGGTGCGGGCGCTGGACCACGTGGATGCCGGCGCGTTCATCGGCTCGCTGGCCGCCGTGCTCGTGCTCGTGGCCCTGCCGGTGCTGCTCCTCGGCGCAATCTCACCGTGGGCGATACGACTCGCCGTCGCGTCGGTCGAGCAGGCCGGCCAGGTCGCCGGGCGCCTGTACGCCGTCTCGACGATCGGAAGTCTCGTCGGTGTTTTCGTCTCGGCGCTCGTGCTCATCCCGCTGGTCGGCACGCAGCGCACCTTCATCGGCTTCGCGACCGCGCTCGCGCTGGCCGCGGCGGCATCGGGCCTGCCGCGCCGCGCGCTGTTCGTGCCGCTCGCGCTCGGCGCCCTGCTGGCACTGCCCCCGGGCGTGACGAAGCCCGGCTCGGGCGGCGAGAAGGTCGTGTTCGAGCAGGAGACGCCGTACCAGTACCTGCGCGTGGTGCAGGCCGGCGACGAGCGCCGCCTCGAGCTCAACGAGGGCCAGGCGACCCACTCGCTCTACCGGCCGAACACCGTGCTCACCGACGGCTACTGGGACGCCTACAGCGTGCTGCCGTTCGCGCGACTGGGCGCTCCGCCCCGCCGGATGGCGATGCTCGGCAACGCCGGCGGCACGGTGGCGCGCGCCTACGCCCAGTTCTACCCGGCGACCGCGATCGACGGCGTGGAGATCGACGGCGACGTCAGCGCGGTCGGCCGGCGCTACTTCGACATGCGCAACCCGCGCCTGCACGTGCACACCGAGGACGCGCGCCCGTTCCTGCGCCGGACCCGCGCCCGCTATGACGTGATCGGCATCGACGCGTACCGCCAGCCCTACATCCCGTTCTATCTCACTACGCGGGAGTTCTTCGCACTCGTTCGCCAGCGGCTGACGGCGCGCGGCGTCGTGATCATCAACGTCGGGCA
Source organism: Solirubrobacteraceae bacterium (assembly GCA_033855795.1). Classification (GTDB taxonomy): domain Bacteria; phylum Actinomycetota; class Thermoleophilia; order Solirubrobacterales; family Solirubrobacteraceae; genus JALYZC01. The sequence goes on from JAWVFS010000033.1 coordinate 5,179, forward strand.
CCCGACGGGCGAGTCGGCGCTCGAGCGCACGCTCGCGGCCACCATGCGCACCGCCCTCCCCCACGTCATGCGCGACCCGATCGAGCCCACGAACACGATGCTCATCGGGTCCCGCGGCGACCTGTCAACGCACCGCCTGGCCACCGCACACGTCCCGTCCGAGCTACGCCCAACGCTCACCACAGCCGCCGCACAACTCGGCCCAGCCCTAACCGGCGGCTCCGTCTACACCGACGACAAGGCCCCGGTCGAATGGCTGGTGGACACATCGATCGTCCACTACGCCGCGGGAAACGAGCCCTAGCCCTGACGACTAGCGACTAGCGACTAGCGACCAACGACTTCAGAGCCCTTCCTCACGCCGTCGCTGCACCGCGCGCTTCCGCGCCTCGTCGCTGTCGCGCTGATCGGTGACCGACTCGCGCCGCGCGATGGCGCCGCCGGCGACCAGGATCAGCGAGCCCACGAGCGCGATGAAGCCGCCGGCGCGCCGCGCGCCGTCGTGGACGAGCGGTGGCGGGTCGATCAGCTGGGTGAGCACGATCAGGGCGGCGACGAGGCCGATCACCGGCACGAAGCGGGCGTGCTCCGGCCAGCGCTCGCCGAACAGCGCACCGATCCCGGCCGACAGGGCGACCACCGCCGCAAAGGCGAGCACGAGGTCGAGGAACTCGAACGCCGTCCAGCCGCTCGTTCCCGGGTCGTACCACTCGACGAACAGGCTCCCGAACAACAGTGCCCCGCCGATGACCACGACCACGGCTGCGACGGTGCGCTGCGGCATGGGCCCAGACTAACCGCGGCGGCGGCGCCCCCGCAAACCGGCGTTACTTCGAGCCGAGTCGTTCCTCGAGCGCGCTCAGCTGCTGACGCAGCTGCGCCGGGAGCTGGTCGCCGAACTTGGCGAAGTGCTCGTGCATCGACGGAAGCTCCTCGCGCCAGTCGGCGGAGTCCACGCGCAGCAGCTCGGCGAGGTCGTCCTCCGACACGTCGAGCCCGTCGACGTCGAGAGCGCCCGCGGCGGGCACGAGGCCGATCGGCGTCTCCTCCGCCTCGGCCGCGTCGTCACAGCGGCGGAACGCCCAGGCGATCACGCGGCTGTTCTCGCCGAAGCCGGGCCACAGCCAGCGGCCGCTCGCGTCCTTGCGGAACCAGTTGACGTAGAAGATCCGAGGCAGCTTGTCGGCGTCGGCCCGCTCGCCGATCTCCAGCCAGTGCCGGAAGTAGTCGGCCATGTGGTAGCCGCAGAAGGGCAGCATCGCGAACGGGTCGTGGCGCACCTTGCCCACCGCCCCGGCGGCCGCTGCCGTCGTCTCCGAGGACATGATCGACCCCATGAACACGCCGTGCTCCCAGTCGAATGCCTCACGCACCAGGGGCACGACCGTGGAGCGCCGGCCGCCGAACAGCATGGCGTCGATCGGCACGCCGGCCGGGTCCTCCCACTCGTCGGCGATCGACGGGCATTGCGCCGCCGGCGCGGTGAAGCGAGCGTTCGGGTGCGCCGCCGGCGTGTCGGCGCCCGGCGACCAATCGTTGCCGTGCCAGTCGATCAGGTGGTTGGGCGCGTCGTCGGTCAGGCCCTCCCACCACGCGTCGCCGTCGTCGGTCTTCGCGCAGTTGGTGAAGATGGAGTTCTCCTCGAGCGTGGCGATCGCGTTCGGGTTGGTCTTCTCGCCCGTCCCCGGGGCCACGCCGAAGAAGCCCGCCTCCGGGTTGATCGCGTACAGGCGCCCGTCCTCGCCGAACTTCATCCATGCGATGTCGTCGCCGATCGTCTCGACCTTCCAGCCGGGCAGCGTGGGGATCAGCATCGCCAGGTTGGTCTTGCCGCACGCCGACGGAAAGGCACCGGCAATGTGCTTGACCTCGCCCTCGGGCGAGGTGACCTTGAGGATCAGCATGTGCTCGGCCAGCCAGCCCTCGTCGCGCGCCATCACCGAGGCGATGCGCAGGGCGAAGCACTTCTTGCCGAGCAGCGCGTTGCCGCCGTAGCCCGAGCCGTAGGACCAGATCTCGCGCGTCCCGGGGAAATGGACGATGTACTTGTTCTCCGCGTTGCACGGCCACGGGACGTCCTCGACGCCCTCGCTCAACGGCATGCCGACGGAATGCAGGCACGGCACGAACTCGCCGTCGTCGCCGAGCACGTCCAGGGCGCGCTGCCCCATTCGGGTCATGATCCGCATGTTCGCGGCCACGTACGCCGAGTCGGTGAGCTGGACGCCGATGTGGGCGATCGGCGAGCCCAGCGGGCCCATCGAGAAGGGCACGACGTACATCGTGCGGCCCTCCATCGAGCCGCGGAAGCGCTCGGTCAGGACCTCGCGCATCTCCTTGGGATCGCGCCAGTTGTTGGTCGGCCCGGCGTCCTCCTCGCGCTCCGAGCAGATGAACGTCCGGTCCTCGACGCGGGCGACGTCCGCGGGGTCCGAGAGCGCGAGGTAGGAATTCGGACGCTTGGCGTCGGACAGCCGCTCGAAGGTCCCGGCGTCCACCAGCGTCCGGCACAGCTCTTCGTACTCCTCCGCCGATCCGTCGCACCAGTGGATCGCGTCCGGCTGCGTGAGGGAGGCCACCTCCTCGACCCAGGCCTGCAGCTTCGCGTTGTTCGTCTGGGCAGGGGTGCTCTGCGGAACGGCTGTCTCGCTCACGACTGGTGGGACGCCTCCTCGGGGGAAATCGACGACGGGACGGGCATTCTGCCGAAGTCAGGCGCCGAGCGCGGCGGTGATGTCCGCGGCCGCACGCTCGCCGGATGAAACGGCTCCGTCCATATACCCACTCCATACGGTCGCGGTTTCGGCCCCCGCCCAGTGCAGCGGGCCGATGGGCGCCCGCAGCGCCGGGCCGAACTCGGTCCAGGCCCCGGTGGGCATGGCGCAGCCGTAGCAGCCGCGGGTCCACTCCTCGTCGGCCCACACCCGCTCGACGTAGCCGTCCGGCGAGGCGGCGCGCCGGCCGAACATCCGCGCGAAGCAGCCCACCACGGCATCGCGGCGCTGCTCCGGGGTGCGGCGGCCCAGCGCGCGCGCTTGGCGGCCCTCGAGGAATCCGAGCAGCACGCCCGGGGCCCCGTCGGGCGGCGAGTTGTCGAAGGTGACCCGCACGGGCCCGATGTCGCTGGCGGCCTGGCCGGTCAGGCCCTCGGAGCGCCAGAACGGGTCTGGGTAGATGGCCATGCACTTGATCACCGTGCCCTGGGCCATCCGCTGGGTGAGCTGGTCGCGATAGCCCGGCAGCGGCGGGTCGTAGGCGATGCGCCCCGCCAGCGTCGGCGGCAGTGCGACGATCGCGCGGCGCGCGCGCACCTCCACTCCGTCGGCGGCCACGGTCACGCCGTCGGGCCCGTGCGTGATCCGCCGCACCGGCGCCTGCAGAGCGACCCGCTCGTCGCCCAGCGCCTCGGCCAGACGCAGTGCGACGAGCTGCGAGCCGCCCACGAAGCGGTCCTGCTGGGCGCCGCCGCTCGTCCCGAGCAGGGCGTCGAGCCCGCCCGCCGAGTGGGTGTAGAAGAGCACGTGCAGGAGGGACAGGTCGGCTGGCTCCTGCGCCCACACGGCTTCGGCGCCGATCTCGAACAGCGTGCGCGCGCCGGCGGTGGCGAGGTTGCGCGCCAGCCAGGTGGCGTAGGTCTGCGCGTCCCAGCGGGCGGCGCGGTCGGCCTCCCAGGGTGCCTCGAGCGGGACCCGTCGGGCCATCCGGTCCAGGCGCACCTGCGCCTGCGCGACGTCGGCGAGGATCGCCGGGTTGATGCGGGGAATCGCGCCCCGGTAGCGCTTGAGGTCTCCGCGCCACTCGATCACGTTCTCGCCCTCGTCGTGGGTCGGGAACGTGTCGACCCCCAGCTCCTGGGCGAGCGCGAGCATCCGGCGCTGGGTGGGCCCGACCCACTGGCCGCCGACCTCCACCACCTTGCCGTCGCCGATGTCGTGGTTGAGGGTGCGCCCGCCGACCCGGTCGCGCGCCTCGACCACGACGGGCTCCACCCCGGCGTCGACCAGCCGCCGCGCCGCGGTCAGGCCGGCGAGGCCGGCACCGACGATGGCGACGTCGGCTTCCCCCTTCTTGCCGCCGCGCGCCATGCGCCTCTACTCGACGTTGCTCTCGGCGCTCTCGATCGGCTCGCCCGGGTTCTTGCGCGGCACGAGCACGAGGCGCTTGAACTCGGCGACGAGCACGCCGTCCTGGTTGAGGACGCGAGTGTGGACCCTGACGGTTCCGCGGTCGGGCTTGGACTTGGACTCCCTGACCTCGAGCACCTCGGTCTCACAGAAAAGCGTGTCGCCGTGGAACACCGGCGCCGGGTGCGAGAGCTCCTCGGTGGCGAGGTTGGCGATGGCCTTGCCGGACACGTCGGACACCGACATTCCGAGGGCGAGCGAGTACACGAGGGGCCCCACCACCACGTTGCGTCCCTGCTGCGACTGCGACGCATACACGTCGTTGATGTGCAGTGGATGGTGGTTCATCGTGAGGAGGCAGAAGAGGTGGTCGTCGGCCTCGGTCACGGTCTTGGCCGGCCAGTGCTTGTACACCGCACCGACCTCGAACTCCTCGAGGTAGCGGCCGTAGGGGTGAGCCCCCGAGGCCTCGCGCGCGGCCTGCTCGGTCTCGACGCCCGTCGTCGTGGTCTCGTCGCTCATGGAACTCCCGGGTTGCCTTCGGTGGAAGGGGAACGATAATCGGCCGATGGGCAGCGACCGCGTGGAGACCGTGCGTCGCCTCGCCGACGCCGTCAACCGCGGCGACCGGAAGGCGGCGTTCGCCTGCATGGCAGGCGACGTGATCTGGAATGCGACCGGGGAGCTGCTCGACCAGAAGCTCCACTACAACGGCCGCGAGGAGGTCTGGGAGTACCTGCGCTCGTTGGACGAGTCGTTCGAGCGGCTTCGGGTCGACCTCGACTCGGTCGAGGAGGTCGGGAGCCTGGTCGTAGCGCGGGTCCATCTGCAGGCCGCCGGGCGCGCGAGCGGCGCCGACACCGACTTCGTCTTCAGCTCGGTCGCACGGTTCCAGGACGGGCGGATCGCCCGGGTCGAGAACTACGTCGATCACGACGAGGCGATGAACGACGCGGGGCTGCGCGGCGTGGAGTAGCGCCGGCCGCGCCTGCCGGCGCTGCCCGCTAGGTTTCCGGTCATGCGCAACCCCCGCGACTTCCTCAAGCCTCTCGCGATCGATGCGCCCGAGCCGGTGCCGGAGATCCCCGTCCGGCCCTCGCGCATGATCCACTTCCTCGACTTCTCCAACGAGAAGATGGTCGCGAAGGTGCCCGACATCGCGCCGACGGTGGACATCCTGCTCGGCAATCTCGAGGACGCCGTCCCGGTCGACCGCAAGGAGGCGGCGCGCGCCGGCCTGGTGAAGGTCGGCCGCGACATCGAGCTCGGCGACACCCAGCTGTGGACGCGCGTCAACTCGCTCGAGTCGCCCTGGGTGCTCGACGACATCACCACGATCGTCACCGAGATCGGGCACAAGCTCGACGTGATGATGATCCCCAAGGTCGAGGGCCCGTGGGACATCCACTACGTCGACCGCCTGCTCGCCCAGCTGGAGGCCAAGGCCGGCATCGATCGCCCCATCCTCGTCCACGCGATCCTCGAGACCGCCCAGGGCGTGGTCAACCTGGAGGAGATCGCCACCGCGTCGCCGCGCATGCAGGGCATGAGCTTCGGCCCGGCCGACCTCGCGGCCAACCGGCGGATGAAGACGACGCGCGTGGGCGGCGGGCATCCCGGCTACCGCGTGATCGAGGATCCCGATCCGGAAAATCCGGACGCGCCGCGCGCCACCGCGCAGCAGGATCCGTGGCACTACTCGATCGCCAGGATGGTGGACGCCTGCGCGCTGGCGGGGATCCTCCCCTTCTACGGCCCGTACGGCGACATCAAGGACGTGCAGGGGTGCGAGGCCCAGTTCCGCGCCGCCTTCCTGCTCGGCTGCGTCGGCGCCTGGTCGCTGCACCCGGTCCAGATCGACATCGCCAAGAAGGTCTTCTCGCCCGATCCGGAGGAGGTCGCGTTCGCAAAGAAGGTGATCGAGGCCATTCCCGACGGCCGCGGCGTTCACATGATCGACGGCAAGATGCAGGACGACGCGACCTGGAAGCAGTGCAAGGTGATGGTCGACCTGGCCGAGATGCTGGCCCGCAAGGACCCCGAGCTGGCCGAGGCCTACGGCTTCGCGCCGGCGGCGGCGTAGGCCCCGCGGGCGACCGGTCCGCCGGCCGCAGCCTGAACGCAGCATGCGTGCAGATCGGCAAGCATCCGCCGCTCGCCGAAACGCGTGCGCGCAGCGTCGGCAGCGGCTCGTCCCATCCGGGTTCGCTCCGCACGGTCGCCGAGCACACGCCGCAGCGCCGCCGCCAGCCCGACCTCGTCGCCGGGCGCCACGATGAGGCCCGTTCGCCCATGTTCGACGACCTCGGGCAGTCCGCCGCCCACGGCGGCCACGACCGGGATGCCGCAGGCCAGCGCCTCAGCCGCGGTGAGGCCGAATGACTCCTCACGCGCAGCGTGCACGTAGAGATCGGCAGCTCGGTAGAGCTCGGCCAGATCGCGGCGGGAGTCGAGCCGTGTGAGGTGACGAACGCGGACGCCCTCCCCCAGTACCTCGTCGTCGGCCGCGCCTCCCACGACGACCAGCTCGAGCGGGGAGCCAGGCGTCTCGCGGGCCAGCCGCGCGACCGCGGCGCGGATCGTGGCGAAGTCCTTGTATGCGTTGGCGGCGCCGTCCGTCGCGACATAGAGGAGCAGGGGCGCCGAGTCGTCAATTCCCAGCCGTCGGCGTCCCGGCGCGGCGGGTCCCGGTGAGAACACGTCGAGGTCGACCCCGTGGGCGATCACGTGAGCATCAACGACCGCGGGGGCCAATATCGACCGGCGCGCTCGCTCGAGGAGCCAGCGCGACGGCGTCACGACGACGAACCGAGCGTCAGCGAGGATCCGCCGCTTGCGGCGCCAGTTGAGCGCCGTGGCATCGCGCGACACTGCCGGTGGAATGGCCAGGTCGGGACACGCGCCGCACCCGCGCTGCCAGCGATCGCAGCCGAGTGGGCACGCGCAGTGCCCGGTGAACAGCCAGGAGTCGGCCAGGGCGAGTACGACGGGAACCTGTCGCGACAGCGCTCCGAGTTGACGTAGATCGAAGAAGCCGCCGTGGAGGTTGTGGAGGAGGACCACGTCCGGCGGGGACCCGGTGAGGCTGAGGAGCCGCCGCGTCGACGGAAAGTTGAAATCCTCCAGCCCGAGCCGGCGTTCGAGGCTGCGGCGGCCCCGCAGGGCAGTCCGGCTGAGCGCCGCCGCCTCGCAGCCGGCGTCCAGGTCGGCCGGCAAGGGAAGCATCACCACGCGCGGGTGGTCGGTCTGCTTGTTCCCGACCGCGAGCCATGTCTCCGCTCCGAGCGCCTGAAAGCCGTCGAGGACCGACATGGCGATGCGCTCCGCCCCGCCGCCGCGATCTGCGGTGTTGACGACCAGCGCCTTCAGGGGGCTGGCCGCAGTTCGACGGAGAAGATCGGGATGCCCAGACGGCGGGCATCGGCCGGCCAGCCCACGGCCTGGGGCTCGAACGGTCGAGCCAGGATCGTCAGGCCGCCGGACGCGGCACGCTCACCGAAGGCGGACGGGAGCGAGATGGAGAGTCGGCCGTCGTCGCCGCCCAGGAGACGGTCACTCGGGAGCCGCCGTCCATCGGCGTACACCCCCGTGACGTAGTCGAGCGGCGCGCCGCGCACCCCCCGCGTCTCGATTGTGAGGACGTGGTCGCCCGACGGCGGCGCGAGCCACATCGCCACGGACGGCTCGGTCCAGCGAAACCAGTCGCCGTCGTGGCGCTCGAGGCCGTGGATACCCGCCAGGGCGGCATCGAGCTGCTCCACCGACCAGCGGCCGTCGGCCCGCTTCGGAGGGTCCGGAGCCGGCACACAGTCGCGAACCCATTCGAGCCGCGCCAGCCGGACAGCGTCGCGATGCGCGTCGAGGAAACTTGGCCACTGCCACTGCCGCGCGATCGGCAGGCGGCCGGCGACGGACTGGCGCGCGGTGAACGAGAGGCGCTGACGGAGCGCGTGCGGACGGGCGCCCGCCACCGCCGCAGGCAGCCAAGCTCCCAGCTCTCGGGCCAGCCACAGCAGCTCGCGCCGACGCCGCAGCGAGGCCCGCACGCCGGCCGAGGCCAGCGCGCGGATGGCGGGACGCGCGATCTCCGGGCGGTAGCGGAGGCGATTGCCCCACACCGGCTCGGGCCCGAAGTACCGCTCGCAGAACGCGGCGTCGTGGTCGGTCCGGGCCTCGCACTCGCCGCGGGCGTGATTCATCGTGTGCCCGTGGTGGTCGCGGATGGTGTCGTTGTGCACGTGGAAGACGCGGGCGCCCGGCACGTGCGCCACCCGCACGCCACGCTCGTCCAGACGCGCCGAGAGGAAGAACGCGCAGAACATCCCGTACCGGGGCTCGAGTCCGCCAACCGCCTCGAAGACGGACTTCCGGATCGCGACCCCGACCAGATTCAGACGCGTCCACTGGCCGGGGCTCGCCCAGGAGCGGTAGACCTGCTCGAACCACCGCTCGCACAGCTCTCCCGTGGCGTTCTTCGTCACGTGGCCGTGCTCGAGAGTCGCCGCCTCGAGCTCGGGGTCGTCCTCTAGCGCCTGCACCAACCTGACCAGGCAGTCCGCATCGCCGAGGCAGTGGGCTTCGGTGAGGAGGAGCCACGGGGCGCGAGCGCGGGTCGCGGCGACGTTCCACAGCCCGACGCCGGACGTGCCGGGGTCGCGCACGAGGACATCGTGGGGGGCGAACAGCCCCTCGACCCGGCGCTCCTCCGCGGGATCGGTTGCCGCCGAGGCGACGACGACCTGGAATCGCTCGCGCCCCAACGTCTGGCCGTCCGTCCACGAGCGGAGGTGATCCGCCACCTCTCCGCGCGTGTCCATGAGCGGCACGAGCACGCTGACCGCGGGTGAGCGCTGCCGAGTCGGCGGACCCGTCGTCTCCACAGCCATTTTCATCGCGCGCAACTTAGCGCGTTCGCTGGGCCGGCTCGACGCCCGCGAGCTCCACCTGCACGTCTCGGAACAAGCACGCACTGAAGTTCGTCGACGGCGATGACGGAGTCGATGAGGTCGTCGTCGCCGGCCTCGGCGTGGAGGCGCGCTCAGTCGGCGCAACGCTCCGGGACGCCTTGCCGATAGGGTTCCCGCCCCTCGCGCCATGCGCTTCTACGAGTACGAGTCCAAGGAGATCGTCCGCCGAGCGGGCATCCCGACCTCCAAGGGGGGCTTCGCCACGACCCCCGGCGAGGCCCGGCAGCGGGCTGAGGAGGTCGACGGCCCGGTGGTCATCAAGTCGCAGGTCCTCACGGGCGGGCGGATGAAGGCCGGCGGCGTCAAGTTCGCCGACGAGCCCGGCGAGGCGGCCGAGCACGCGGACGCGATCCTCGAGCTCGAGATCAACGGCCATATGCCGCGCGGGGTGCTCGTGGACGAGCGGGTCGAGGTCGCCCAGGAGTACTACGCCGGCGTGGTGTGGGACGGCCTGCGCAAGCAGCCGGTGATGCTGTTCTCGGACATGGGCGGCATCGACATCGAAGAGGTCGCCGAGCAGCATCCCGACCACGTCGGCCGCGGCCACTTCTCCAACGTGCTTCCGCTCTCCGACTTCCGGGCCAAGCAGGTGATCGCCTCGGTGGGCGTCACCGGCTCGGACCTCAACCGCCTGACCCCGGTGCTCACGAAGCTGGCGAAGCTCTTCGTGGAGCGCGATATGACGCTGGCGGAGATCAATCCCCTGGCGAAGCTGGCGGACGGCACGTTCGCGGCGGTGGACGCGCACATGGAGATGGAGAACGAGGCGCGCCCGCGGCAGAAGAAGCTGCTCGAAGACCTCGGGGTGGGCGACGAGGAGACGCGCGAGGCGCGCGAGGCGACGCCGTTCGAGATCGCCGGCGAGGAGGTCGACGCCCAGGACCACCGCGGCGTGGCGGGCAACGTGACCGAGTTCGACGGCAACCTCGGCCTGGTGATCGGCGCCGGCGGCGGCTCGCTCACGCTCTTCGACGCCGTCCGCAAGTACGGCGGCGAGCCGGCCAACTACTGCGAGATCGGCGGCAACCCCAGCGTGCGCAAGACGGCGGGGCTGGCCAAGCTCGTTCTGTCCAAGCCGGGCGTGGACAAGATCGCCGTGATGATGTCGATCGTCTCCAACACCCGCGTGGACATCGTTGCCCGCGGCGTGATCAAGGCGTGCATCGAGCTGGGCTACGACCCGGCCGAGAAGATCGCGATCTTTCGCATCCCCGGTGCGTGGGAGGAGGAGGGCTTCAAGATCCTGGAGCGCTACGGCGTCAACTACGTGGATCGCTCGGTGTCCCTGCACGAGGCGGCCAAGCGGGCGGTGGAGGCGATCCCGGCGTGAGCATCCTCCTCACCGAGGACACCACGTTCATCGTCCAGGGCATCACCGGCCGCGAGGCCGTCAATCTCACGAAGGAGTGCCTGGACTACGGCGCCGGCGCCAAGGTCGTGGGCGGCGTCACGCCGGGCCGCAAGGGCCGCGACGTGCACGGGGTACCGGTGTTCGACACCGTCGCGCAGGCCGTGGAGCACCACGGCGGCCCGATCGACGGCTCGGTCGTCACGGTCCCTCCCGCATTCACCAAGGACGCCGTGTTCGAGGCGATCGAGAACGGCGTCAGGCTGATCGTGATCGTCACCGAGCGCATCCCGCGCGCGGACGTCGCCCAGATGGTCGAGCTGGCGGCGATGCGCGGCGCACGCATCATCGGCCCCAACTGCCTGGGGATCATCGTTCCCGACGTGATCAAGATGGGCGGCATCGGCGGCCCTGCCAAGGACGCCGCCAAGTCCTACACGCCCGGTCCGGTCGGGGTGATGTCGCGCTCCGGCGGCATGACGACCGAGATCTCCTCGACGCTGAGCGCCGCCGGTCTCGGGCAGTCCACCGCGGTGTCGATCGGCGGCGACGCGATCATCGGCTCCGCCTACGCCGAACTGATGCCGCTGTTCGAGGCGGACGAGCAGACGGAGGCGATCGTCATCTACACCGAACCCGGCGGCCGTATGGAGGCGCAGCTGGCGAAATGGGTCGGCGACAACGACTCGCGCCTCCCGATCGTCGCCTTCATGGCCGGCCGCTTCATGGACGAGATGCCGGGCATGTCGTTCGGCCATGCGGGCACGATCGTCGAGGGCAAGGAGGACACGGCGACGGAGAAGATCGCCCGCCTCGCCGAGGCCGGGATCACGGTGGCCGAAGAGATCTCCGAGATCCCCGAGCTCGTCAAGGCCAAGCTCGCGGACAGGAGCCCGGCAGCATGAGGGCCGACGGGCTGTTCATCGCCGTCGAGGTCGACGACACCGTGGCCGCGGACGCCGAGCTGGCCGCGAAGCTCACCGAGGTCTGCCCCGTGGACATCTACGGCCAACGGGACGACGGCACCCTGAGCATCGTCGAGGAGAATCTCGACGAGTGCGTGCTCTGCGGGCTGTGCCTCGAGGCCGCGCCCGAGAACACGGTCAAGGTGATCAAGCTCTACGACGACGGCGCGCTGCTCGCGCGCGCCGCGTAGCGCGCCACTTCTGTTGATCCGCGCGCGCCGGGCGCGCGAATATGCTCCACAAGCCTCGTGGGACGCGGGAGCTCACGGTGAACGTCCCGAGGAGAGCGATGGCAACCTGGAGCACGGCGACCACCGTGCACGGAACGCCCGAGAGCGTCCTGACCGTCCTGACCGACCCCGAGGCCTGCTCGCGCTGGTCGCCGGTCGGGTTCGATCTCGACGAGCTCGAGGAGCCGCGTTTGACGACCGGAAGCCGGGCCCGTGTCGGCGGGCGCTTCATCGGCCGCGACGTTGGCTTCGACGTCGAGATCGTCCGGGCCGACGAGCGGGCGCTGGAGCTGCGTGCGCATGGACCAATCGACATCGAAGCCCGCTACGACGCCCGCGCGCACGGCCCGGCCACGCGAATCGAGGCCTCGGTGTCGGTGCGCGGAGGCGGCCTGACGGGCCGCGTGCTGGCGCGCGCGGCGGATGGGCTGCTCGCCGCGGGCGCACTCGACCGCGCGCTCACGCGAATCGCCGGCGAGGTTGCGGTCTAGGGGCGAAGTGCTCAGGCGCCCGGCGGGCGGTACTCGACGGACCGCTTGGCGGCTGCGTCGACCTCTTCCGGGGTGAGCAGGACGGTCGTGTTCAGACTGATGCGGCTGTCGCCGTTCACCGCCAGCGCGACCGCCGTCGCGGCCTCCTCGTCGGGCAGGTCGGCGATGATGATGGCGTCGGCGTCGCCGAAGGCGAAGTAGAACGCCTCCATCGTCCCGCCCAACGCCTCGACCAGGTTCTTGGCCTCGGCACGTCGGCCGGTGCCGCCCTCCTTGACGACGCCCTTGACGCCCTCGCTGCTGTAGGACGCCTTCCACAGGTACTTCGGCATCGCTTCATCCCCTCTCGGGTCGCATGGATGGGCCAGGGCGACCCTAACCGCGGACCGCGGAGCCGTGGGAAACTCTCAAGCCGCCGGCAGCTAGGCCGCGACGCGCGCGGGGACCGACGGAGCCAGCGCGGAGAGCGCAGCGTCGACGACCGCCGGATCGAACTGCGTCCCGGCGCCGCGCACCAGTTCGTGGGAGGCGAGCACCGGCGTGAGCGCCGGCCGGTGGGGGCGATCGTCGGTCATCGACTCCCAGGCAGTGGCGACGGACACGATCGCGGCCTCGAGCGGGATGTCCGAGGCCGGCAGCGCCGCCGGGTAGCCGCGGCCGTCCGGCCGCTCGTGGTGGGCCAGGATCCACGGGCGCAGGTCGTCATAGCCCGGGCCGGCGAGCATCGCCGCACTGTGCTCCGGGTGGCGCCGCACCGCGTCCCAATCCTCCGGCGTCAGCGGCCCCGACTTGGCGAGGACGCCGTCCGGGATCCGCGCGCTGCCGATGTCGCACAGCAGTGCCGCCATCCGGACGCGCCCGGCGCGCTCTGACTCGATTCCGAGGGTTCGCGCGACGAGTTGAGCCGGATGGTTGGCGTACGGCCGGGGATTGGGCCGGTACGCAAGCGAGTCGACGTCCCCGCGCTCGGCCCCGCACGCGTCGCAGACGAGGACGAAGCGGAGCCGTCCGGCACCGTGCAGGTACCGGCCCGCCGCCGAGTGTCCACCGTCGTGTACGCAGGGTGGGGCCATGCGCTTCTCCTCGGCGAGTGGCCGCAGAGCGGCGACGAAATCCCTGCAACCTGGACAAATGGGCCATCGGACCCGCGCAACGTGCGATGCGGGCGGCCGCAGCCGCGCCCGTTACACTGGCGCGAGCGCTCGACCCTGGGATGCCGGGTCGCTGCGGACATCCACACGCACCGCTGGGGAGATCACTTGAGCCCCGACCACGGCGCGTCGCACGCGCGCGCCCCCGACAGAACCGCGCCACGCCGCCGCAGCGTGGGCGTGACCGCGACCCTCGCCGCCGCCATCGCCGTCGTGCTCGCGACGGCCGCCGCCGCCACAGCCCGGCCGGCATCGCCCACCTCGGCGTTCGTGTGGCACGCACAGCCGCGCATCGGCCCCGTCGCCTCCGCGGCGGCGATCCGCAAGACCACCTGGCTGCCGGGCTTTCGCATCACGGAGTACTACCCGGCGCCCGAGGCGTGGGCGGTCGGCAAGCCGGTCGCGACGCCGGGGCTGCCCGGAAAGCACCGAATCGACTGGCTCTACGGCGGCTTCGGCCTCTCGATGGAGGGCACGGGCATCGGCCTCGACGGCCGGCTCTACCACATCGACAGCCTGGGTCATGGCGGGTGGGTCAGCCGCAACGGCAAGGCGACGTTCGACGGCGTCCACGACAACGGCGCGCCGTACTGGCGCGCGGGCGGCTACTGGCGCAACCGTCGCAAGGGCGTCACCTTCCTGCTCCTGGCCGGTGGGTGGAGCAACGGCGTCGGCGTGAGCTGGGTCGCACCCCCCCGGGGGATCTCCTTCGCCCCCGGCGCCGGAACCCCCGGGCTTCGCTACTGGCGGACGATCGCCGTGGACCCGAGCCTGATCCGGTTCGGCAGCCGGGTGTACATCCCCTACTACCGCCACGTGAAGGGCGCAACCGGATGGTTCGTCGCGAACGACACCGGCGGCGCTATCGGCGGCCGCCACGTCGACGTGTACCGCGCTCCGCCGTCCAACCCCGACGACGGTGGGCGCAGCCTCTCTGGCCAGCGGGTCCTGATCGTCCCGCCCGGCGGGAAGATCCCCAAGGGCGTGCCCTTGCCGTCGGGGAGCGGGTCGAGCGGCAGTACGTCCGGAAGCGGACACACGCCGTCCGGCGGCACTACACCGCGCTAGAGAGCATTAGGGTTCGCGGGCGCACCGTGCCTCGCCCGTCCCACCTCACCGCGGCGGCTGCCGCACTGGCCCTCGCCGCGGTCCCGGCCACCGCGAGCGCCGCGACATCCCCCACCGACCGCGCCCACGACGCGGGGGGCCCGCTCGACCTCCTCGCTGCGAGCCTTTCCCAGGAAGGGCCCGACCTCCATCTCCAGCTCCGCACGCGCGGGACCTGGGGGCCCCGCCAGCTCGTCCCGTCCCAGCAGCGCTCGCTGTGCGTCGAGCTGTTCCGCAGCCGCGGCGCCGCTCCCCGCTCCCGGCTCTGCGTCGTCGGACGCTCGGGGAGCACCCGCGCCGAGCTGCGCTTCGAGCGCCTGTCGCCCGGCGGTGCGGTGCTCGCCCAGCGCACGCTGACCGACGTCCACCGTCCCGACATGCGCACGGTCCAGGCGACGTTCACACCGGCCCAGGTCGAGCTGGGAGTCGGGGACTACCGCTGGCGCGCGACCTCGAACTGGACCGGACCGCCCGACTGTGCGGCGAAGCCGTGTGTGGACCTGCTTCCCGACCGCGGGACGATCCGGGCCGCGATCCTGCCGCCGCGGGTCGCCGGCTGCGTGCCGCGCGGCGCCTCCTACCGGCTCAGGGGCCCGGACAACCGGAAGGTCGTTGCGCTCACGTTCGACGACGGCCCGAGCGTCTACACCTCGCAGGTACTGCGCATCCTGCGCCGCTTCAAGATCCACGCGACGTTCTTCCTGATCGGCGAGCAGGTCCGCCCCAACGCCGGCCTGGTGCGCGAGGAGCTGGCCGAGGGCAACGCGGTCGGGGACCACACGTGGACCCACGCCAACGTGTCGGGCGGCGGCTCCTTCGCCTACTCGCAGCTCTCGCGCACGCGCTCGGCCATCCGCAGCGCCAGCGGCTACTACACGCCGTGCCTGTTCCGCGCGCCCGGCGGCGCGGTCAGCGGAGCGCTCTTCCCGGTCGCGCGATCACTCGGGATGCTCACGATCCAGTGGGACGTGGATCCGCGCGACTGGTCGCGCCCGGGTACGGGCTCGATCTACTCGACGGTCGTCGGCCAGGCGCGGCGTGAGTCGATCATCCTCATGCACGACGGCGGCGGCCCGCGCAACCAGACCGTCGCTGCGCTGCCCGAGATCATCCGCACGCTGCGTTCGCGCGGATACGGCTTCAAGACCCTCCCGGACCTGCTCGGGCTCAAACCGGTCTACGGCTGAGCGCAGCGCTAGGCCGCCTTGTCGTCGGCATCGGCGGCCGCGACCTGGGACCACGCCTCGTAGCCTCCGCTTCGCTCCCACATCGAGGTCAGCAGGCCCTCCAGCTGCTCGCGCTCGGCGGGCTCGAAGCCGTCGAGCAGTTCGTCCTCCACTCCGTCCATGACCGCGGACACCTTCTCGATGACCGCGATCCCCCGCTTGGAGACCTCGACGAGGTGGCGGCGGCGATCCTCGGGATCGCGGCGCCGCGTCGCGTAACCCCTCTGCTCGAGCTCGTTGAGGATCGCGACGAGATTGGTGGGATCGAGATGCAGCTGGCCACACAACGCCTGCTGCGTCAGCTGTCCATGGTCGCGAAGCTCGATCAGGGCCGCGACGTGGCGCGGACGGATTCCGAACGGCTCCAGCGCCTCGGTGAAGCGGTGCATCGTGATCCGGCCCAGCTTGATCATCAGCAGCATCGGCCAATGCTTGGCGATGCCGGGGCGGTTGGTCACTCTCGTTTCCGTTGCCACGCGCCAAAAGCTAGCACGTGCTAACCGTTGGTGCCTACTAATCATCTGCTAGGGTCAGCCGACCTTGCAGCGGACCGCCAACCCGAGCCCTCGGATCATCCTCGCCGTTCTCTCCCTCGGCGGCATCTCCTACGCGCTCCTGCAGTCGCTGGTCGTCCCCGCCCTGCCACAGATCCAGGCCTCTCTGCACACGTCCGAGAGCGCCGTCGGCTGGGTGCTGACCGCGTATCTGTTGAGCGCCTCGGTGGCGACTCCGATCATCGGCCGCCTCGGCGACGTGTACGGAAAGGAGCGCCTGCTGATCATCGTGCTGGTGATGCTCGCTTTCGGGACGCTGATCTCGGCGATCGCCTCCTCCCTGTGGCTGATGATCCTCGGTCGCGTGATCCAGGGCGCCGGCGGCGGCATCTTCCCGCTCGCGTTCTCGATCATCCGCGACGAATTCCCCACGGAACGGGTCCCGGGTGCGATCGGCCTGGTCTCGTCCCTGCTCGGGATCGGTGGTGGCGCGGGCGTGGTCTTTGCGGGCATCGTCACCCAGAACCTCTCCTACCACTGGCTGTTCTGGATTCCGCTGGCAATCATCCTGTTCACCGCCTATCTGACTCGGCGCTACATCCCCGAATCGCCGGTA
>JAWVFS010000034.1:0-6106 GCA_033855795.1 Solirubrobacteraceae bacterium
CGCCGCGGCGCGCGCGGCGGCTCGGGACCTGCGCGGCGACGGGATCAACGTCAACCTCGCCCCGGTGGCCGACGTCGTCGACGCCCCCGGCTCCGCCGTCGGGGGCCGCGCCTATCCCGGCGGTGCCACTGCGGTCGCCGCGAACGTGGCCTCGGCGGTGCGCGGTGCATCCGCGGGCCGCGGCGGTGCGACCGCCAAGCACTTCCCCGGTTTCGGCGCCGGCGACCAGAACACCGACCTGGGGCCGGTGACGATCGCGCGCTCGGCGGGCGCCCTGCGTGCCGACCTCGCGCCCTTCCGCGCGGCGGTGGACGCGGGCGTACCGCTGGTCATGGCCTCGCACGCCCTGTATCCGGCGCTCGACCCAGGGCGGATCGCCTCGCAGTCGCCGGCCATTCTGCAGGACCTGCTGCGCCGCCAGCTGCACTTCCGCGGCGCGATCGTCACCGACTCGATCGAGGCGCGCGCGGTGATCCGCCGCTCCGACGTCGGCACCGCGGCCGTCCGCTCGGTCGCGGCCGGTGCGGACCTGGTGCTGATGACCGGGCCCGGCTCGTTCCGGCTCATATTCCCGCGCCTGCTGGCCGAGGCGCGCCGTTCCGTCACCTTCCGCGCGCGCGTGTCGGACGCCGCAGAGCACGTGCTCGCACTCAAGCGCCGGCTGGGCCTGCGGCCGCCCGTGTAGGCGCCAACATGTCACTGGCCTAGCGCGCGCGAATCGTCACCGGCAGGCCGCCGCGCGGACTGAGCGTCGGCATCTGCCGGATGCTCATCTCGTAGCCGGGCTGCAGCTCGACGGTGAAGCGGCGCAGGATCGTCGCGGCGATCGCGCGGATCTCCATCTGACCGAAGCGCATGCCGATGCAGGTGCGTGAGCCGCCGCCGAACGGGACGTAGGCGCCCTTGGGCAGCGCGGCCTTCGCCTCTGGCGCGAAGCGCTGCGGCCGGAACGCTTCGGGGTCGTCGAACACGTCGGCCAGGTGATGACTGGCCCACGAGCAGTAGTACAGCGGGGCGCCGGCGGGCACGCGGCGTCCGGCGAACTCGAACGCCTCGACGTTGCGCCGCGGCCCGATCCACGCCGGTGGATACAGGCGCAGCGTCTCGTCGATGGCCATCTCCAGCTGCTCGGGGGGTTCGGCCAGGTCGCGCGTCCGGACCGGTCGGTCGCCCACGATGCGATCGAGCTCGTCCAGCAGTGCCGCCCGGGCCTCAGGGTGGCGGGCGAGCTCGTAGAACAGGAACGTGACCGTCGAGGTCGTGGTGTCGTGCCCGGCGAACAGCAGCGTCATCACCTGGTCGCGCAGTTCCTGGTCGGAGAACTCCGAGCCGTCCTCGTCGCGCGCGGCCATCAGCAGCGAGAGGATGTCGCTGCGACCCTCCAGCCCCCCGCGGGCGCGCCGGCGCGCGATCTCGGTGTAGAGCACCCCGTCCAGGCGCCGCCGGGAGCGCTGGAGGGCCGACCACGGCGTGCGCGGTCCGCGCAGGATCTGGAGCAGGTAGTCGCGGCCGTAGAAGCCCAGCGCGCGCTCGAACTCCTCGGCGGGATCGAAGTCACGCGAGTTGGCGTCGGGGTCGAAGCCGAAGAGCGCCCGCTGGGCGACCCGCAGCGCCAGCGCGCGAGTCCAGTGGTACAGATCGATGCGGTGCCCGGCTGACCACGACGCGGTCGCGCGCTCCGCCTCCTCGAGCATCACGTCGCCGGCGGCGGCTATCCGCTCACGGTGGAAGGCCGGCAGCATGATCCGCCGCGCGCGGCGGTGGTACGCGCCGTCGATCGTGAGCATCCCGTCGCCGAGCAGCGGAATGAGGTCGCCGAGGCCGCCCTCGCGCCAGCGGAAATTGTCGGCGTGGGAGACGGTGACGTAGTGGTTCGCCTCCGGCCCGAGCATGAACACGCCGCTGGCGTGCAGGATCCGGATCGAGAAGATCGGCCCGAAGCGCTCGTAGGCGTCGAGCAGGATGGGCAGCGGGTCGCGCGCAAACGCGCGGGTGCGCGAGAAGCTGAACTTCTTCGCCCCTGGGGGTAGCGGCTCGTCGAACCCACGCTCGGTGACGATGTCGCCCGCCAGCCGGCGCAGCGGGTTGGTGGAGACGGCCTCTGGTGCCGCTATTGACACGGGATCACTGGGGTCAGGGTACCCCGACGCCGCTGCGCCGGCAGGGGTGAAGAGGGGTCGGGAATGCACGAGGGCCCCGGTTTCCCGGGGCCCTCGTCGGCCTTGCTCTCGCGCGATCCGGACAGGGCCCGGCTCGCGCTGGCACGTGCCCTAGCTGGTCTTCCGATCGTCAGCGGGGCTCTGGGTGCTGTTCTCGCTGCGGTCCTCGCGCGGCTGCGGGTCCCTGCGGAGCACCCGCTCGCAGTCGGACGCCACGTTGTCGAACGTATCGGCGATGACCGTATCGTTGCCGGGGCCGCAGTCGACGTTGTCGACCTCCCCGTCGCGGACGTGGATCGTGTCGTTGCCGTTCTCGCCGTGGAGCGTGTCGCCGACGGGATCCCCGGGGGCGGTCACGTCGCAGCGGCACAGCGCCCACAACTGGTCGTTGCCGTCGCCGCCGAACGTCTCGTCGACGCCCTGGTTGGCGAAGATGACGTCGCTGCCGGGGCCGCCGTACTGCTTATCGTCCCCGCGTCCGCCGGACATGTAGTCGTTGCCGGCGTTCCCGGTGACGTTGTCGTTGCCATCGCCGCCGTGGAGCCGGTCGGGGCCGTCGCCGCCGATGACGGTATCGGTGCCCGGGCCGCCGAACACGCGGTCCGCACCACCCACGCCATTGCCCGGCACATCACCGCGGACGTAGTCATCGCCCCTGCCGCCGGCGATGAAGTCGTTGCCGCGGTAGCCGTTGACCGTGTCGTTGCCGTCGCCGCCGAACAGGCGATCGTTGCCCTGGTCGCCGGAGATGTTGTCGTTGCCGCTGTTGCCCTGGATCAGGTCGCGGCCGAAGCCCCCGTTGGCGACGTCGTTACCGGCACCGAGCGCGATCCGATCGCGGCCGAAGCCGCCGTTGACCGTGTCGTCGCCCACACCGGCAAGGACCCGGTCGTTGCCCGCGAGGGCGTTGACGTGGTCGTTGCCGGCCCTGGCCACGATCAGGTCGTGGCCGGGTGTGCCGGTCAGGTTGTCGTTGCCGCCGGTCCCGACGATGGTCGCGGCCAGAGCCACCGCCGAGAAGCCGGCGAGGCTGGCGACCGCCACGATCAGCGCGACCGCCATGCGAGTGGAACGTCCTGCCATGCCGCTGCACCTCCTGCAGTTCGTTTGACGCCCCTCGAACACCCCGCGTTGGGATTAAGTTGCGGTTCGGTGGGCGAAACGCGCACGATGCGGCCGGGCAGTGGCGTGCGATACTCAACAGCCTTCTCGGGGGCGTAGCTCAGTTGGTTAGAGCGCCGGCCTGTCACGCCGGAGGTCGCGGGTTCGAGTCCCGTCGCTCCCGTCCTGCTGTCTGCGGCAAAGAAAGCGACAACAACCGTGAAGAAGAGCAAGAGCGGCTCGAAGGAAGGGAGCGGGGGAGAGTCTCCCTCTCGGCTGATAGACGCGAGAGTCGAGGAGTTGAGCGATTGGCGGGGCGAGACGCTCGCCCGGGTCCGAAGTCTCATCAAGCAGGCCGACCCCGAAGTCGTCGAGGAGTGGAAGTGGAGAGGGGTTCCGGTGTGGGAGCACGCCGGCATCATCTGCACCGGTGAGACGTACAAGAACGTCGTGAAGATGACCTTCGCCAAGGGGGCCTCGTTGGAGGACCCTTCAGGCCTCTTCAACTCCAGCCTCGAAGGCAACACCAGGCGTGCCATCGATCTCCATGAGGGCGACAAGATCGATGAAAAGGCGTTGCAGGCGCTCATTCGCGCCGCCGTGGCACTGAACACGTCCTGAGCCTGAGTCCTGCCGCTACTCGGGCCTGCTCAGGGCCGGATCGGTGCGCGATCCTGGATCGTCAGCGGGATGATCGGCCTGCCGTCGCTCCACCGCCCCAGATTGCGATGCTCGGGCGTGTTGCCCAGCGCGTAGCGGCAGTACCTGTTGAAGTACGCGCACTCCTGCAGCGCGTCCCAGACCTTCCAGCAGAAGTTCCAGTCGTAGGCGTCTGCGCTGCGTCCGGTGCAGACGCCGTGCGTCGACGACAGCGCGGGGGTCCCGTGGCGATCGGGCCTTGTCATGACGAGGTCCTTGCTCCTCGCGGGGATCTGGCGGAGGAGCGGGAAGACGGCGTTGCAGCTCTGATTCGCCTTGCCCTGCTGGCTGATCACGCCCTCCGCGCCGGAGTGGCACTGGAACAGCGTCGTCGATGGGATGCCGGCGAGAGAACGGTCCAGCGCAGGCTCGTCGCGACCTGCGATGAGACCGCCGTCGTGTGGATCGTCGAGGAAGATCGCTCGCGGCTTGGGCAGGTGCAGCGACCGCCAGCGGTTCGCGAGGTTCGCGGTGATGATTCCGCCGAAGGAGAAGCCGAAGTAGCTCGTTCGGCGCAGTTGTGGCTGTACTGAGCTCGGGTGGGCCCGAAGGTAGGCCAGGGCTCCGCGGATGCCCTTGAGCGCGGACGTCATGCAGGGCTCGATGTTGAACGGGCCCGGGCACGGGTTCGTGACGCCGGTCTGCCAGCGCGGGTAGATCACGACGTCTCCGGAACGTGCGGTGTGCCGAAGGAGCGCGTACCTGTTCTGGTAGCCGGCGAACTCGAAGTAGCCGTGCATGACGACGGCCAGCGGCGCGGACTTCGGTCGCGGCCCGGTGGGCTCGAAGACGTACCAGGCGTCGTTCCCGGAGCCGCCCGCATGCACCCGGAAACCGGCGTGCCCCGAGTTGCCGCCCGGCCCTGATTTCGGCTGTGGCGGCTGCGTGACGGCCGCCGTCGCCGGTGATGTCGCCAGGCTGAGCGCGATCGCCAGGATCGGGCCTAGGGCGCGCACAGCTCCCGGATCGCACGGAGCGCCGCCTCGCGCTGATCGAAGCCCGCGACGATCGAGACCCTGACGCCCCGGAAGCAGAACATCCAGTGCACCTCGGTTTCAGAGAGCCCGTCCGGTCCCCAGATCCCCAGCGTCCCCATGACGATGAGCCCGTTGCCGCGCGGCTCCACCGCATACGCACGAGGATCCACGACCCGTCCTTCCGCCGTGAGGTCGTCGAGGAACGCGCGCACATCCGGCTGGGAGCGCAGCTCGCGACCGCCCCCGCTGTACGGACGCCACGTCGCGTCGGGATGTGCCTCCTTGAGCATTTCGTCGATCGCGCCGTTGAGAAAGGCGGTCCACATACGGTGCACGATGGGGAAGCGTTGGTCCGTCACCGGCGGCTCCAGGTCCGCCACCTGGCGCACTGCCGAGTGGATCGCCGTCAGGTCGGCAGCCTTGTCGATGTAGCGCATGGCGCCCTGGTGGAGCGCCTCGAGGCTTATTCGGCCGGCCTGGTGACCGGAGAGCACGACCAGCCGCGCATTCGGCGCCCGCTCGCGCATGAGCGGGAGCGCTTCCAGCCCGTCCATGTCCGGCATCGAGAGATCCAGCAGGACCACATCGGGCTGGGTCTCGGCGACGCCCTCGACGCCCGCGTGCCCGTCGGATGCCTCGCCCACGACTTCGATCTCCCGGTCCTCCTCGAGGGTGAGGCGTACGAGCAGGCGTAGCTCCCTCACGTCATCCACGAGAAAGACCCGGATCTTCTCCGGACCGTCCATCACGCCCGGTCGCTCGGTCGCGGCCCTAGAGGCTCGGGCGGTCGGTCGGTCGGTGCGGCGGCGTCGCGCCGCAGCACGCCCGGACCGATGTCCTTTTCCTCGAGGAGGCTGGTGACGAGCTGCTGCGCCTCGCGCAGCGTCTCGCTCAGCTTCGCCTGGCTCGACTCGGTCGAGCCCCGGTCGAGCGCGTATTTGGCAACGACCAGTCGCTGGACCACGTTGTCGTTGATCTCGAT
Organism: Solirubrobacteraceae bacterium; assembly: GCA_033855795.1. Taxonomy (GTDB): domain Bacteria; phylum Actinomycetota; class Thermoleophilia; order Solirubrobacterales; family Solirubrobacteraceae; genus JALYZC01. The sequence goes on from JAWVFS010000034.1 coordinate 5,919, forward strand.
GGCATGCATTCGGCTCAGCTCGGCGCGCTGAAGCTCGCTGGTCGCCAGCAGCACGCGGCGAAACAGAAGCAACCCCACTGTCGCCACGAGGGCGAAGGCAACGAAGATCAGCCATGGGATCGTGCGCTGGCTTCCGTTCACGCTCGCGTACAGCTTGCTCTTGGAGGCGCTCAACACGACTCGCCACG
>JAWVFS010000035.1:0-2850 GCA_033855795.1 Solirubrobacteraceae bacterium
TACCAGCACGGCGAGGTGTTCGTCACCGAGGACGGCGCCGAGACGGACCTCGACCTCGGCCACTACGAGCGTTTCACCGACGCGAACACCAGCCGCGGCTCGAACGTCACCGCCGGCGCGGTCTACAACAGCGTGATCCGCCGCGAGCGGCGCGGCGACTACCTGGGCGGCACCGTGCAGGTCGTTCCGCACATCACCGACGAGATCAAGCAGCGCATCCGGCTGATGGCCGAGACCAGTGACGTCGACGTCGTGGTCACCGAGATCGGCGGCACCGTCGGCGACATCGAGTCGCTGCCGTTCCTGGAGGCGATCCGCCAGTTCCCCGTCGACGCCGGCCGCGGCTCGTGCATGTTCATCCATCTGACCCTCGTGCCCTACGTCGGCCACGCCGGGGAGCTGAAGACCAAGCCCACTCAGCACTCGGTCAACGAGCTGCGGCGGATCGGCATCGCGCCGGACATGCTCATGTGCCGGTCCGAGGGCACGCTCTCGCCCGAGATCCGCCGCAAGATCGCGCTCTTCGCATCGCTGCCCGTCGAGGCCATCGTCTCCGCGCGCGACGTCGACAACATCTACAAGGTCCCGCTGGTCTTCCGCGAGGACGGCGTCGACGACTTCATCCTCGAGCACTTCCACATCGACGCCCCGGCGCCGCAGCTCGGCGAGTGGGAGGAGCTGACCCGGCGCGGCGACGAGGCGACCGAGCCCGTGCGGATCGCGCTCGTCGGCAAGTACACCCAGCTCGAGGATGCCTACCTGTCCGTCGTCGAGGCGCTGCGCCACTCCGGCTTCCTGCACGGCCGGCGCGTCGAGGTCGATTGGGTCGACTCCGAGGCGCTCGAGCCGGAGAGCGTCGTCGACCGCCTGCGCGCCGCCGACGGCGTCCTGATCCCCGGCGGTTTCGGCGGTCGCGGGATCGAGGGCAAGATCGCCGCCGCCCGCGCGGCGCGCGAGCACCAGATCCCGTTCCTGGGCATCTGCCTGGGGATGCACATGGTCGTGGCCGACTACGCGCGACACGTCGTGGGCATGGAGGGCGCCAACTCGACCGAGTTCGACCCCGAGACGCCCTATCCGGTGATCGACCTGCTTCCCGAGCAGAAGGAGGTGACCGACGTCGGCGGCACCATGCGCCTGGGCGCCGACCCGGTCAAGCTCCACGATGGCACGCTGGCGCGCGAGATCTACGGGGAGGCGGTCATCTACGAGCGCCACCGCCACCGCTACGAGGTCAACAACCTCCTGCGCAAGCGCCTCGAGGCCGCCGGCCTGGTGTGCTCGGGCACGTCGCCGGACGACCGGCTGGTCGAGGTGACCGAGCTCCCGCGCGACGTCCACCCGTTCTTCGTGGCCTCCCAGTTCCACCCCGAGTTCAAGTCGCGCCCCGATCGCCCGGCGCCGCTGTTCCGCGAGTTCGTGCGGGCGGCTGCCGAGCGCGCGGCGGGCCGCGCTCCCGAGGTCGCGCCCGAGGCGCGGCACGAGTCCGAGGCGCAGACGCAGCAGTCCTCGTAGTCGGTGGTCCCGCCCGTGAGTACCCCTCGCACTCAGCCGGCTGACCACGGCCGTACTCACGGCCGAAACCACTAGTGCGGGCCGACGAGGCCGACCGCCGGCGACTCAACGACCTCTTCGTCGAGCTCTGCCGGATCGAGAGCCCCTCGGGCCGCGAGGCGGACTGCGCCGCGCGCGTGCGCGCCGAGCTCGAGGGCCTCGGCCTGGCCGTCGAGGCCGACGAGGCGGGCAACTTGCTCGCGCGCTTCGCGGGAGGAGCCGATGCGACGCTGATGCTCTGCGCCCACCTCGACACCGTGAAGCTCGAGGCGCCCGTGGAGCCGGCGCTCGTGGACGAGGGCTGGGAGAACGCCAACGACGGGATCCTCGGCGCCGACAACAAGGCGGCCGTGGCGATGCTGCTCGCCATCGCGCACCGCGCCGCGGCCGCAGCGCCGCCCATCGGGCTCGAGCTCCTGTTCACCGTCTCCGAGGAGGTCGGCCTGGTTGGCGCACAGGCCTTCGATCTCGGGAAGCTGCGCAGCCAATTCGGGTATGTGTTCGACCACGCGACCCCGATTGGCGAGATCGTGCTGGCTGCCCCCACCTACTTCCGCATCGAGGCCGACTTCCACGGCGCGGCCGCCCACGCCGGCATCCGCCCCGAGCACGGTCGCAGCGCGATCGCCGCCGCGGCCGCCTCGGTGGCCGCCATACGCCTCGGCCGCCTCGACGACGAGACCACGGCGAACGTGGGGCGCATCGCCGGCGGTGGCGAGTCCACGAACGTGGTCCCCGAGCACTGCCGCGTCGAGGCGGAGGCCCGCTCGCTGGATTCCGGGAAGGCCGAGGGGGTCGTGGCCGAGATGGTCGACCACATCCACGACGGAGCCAACGCGTTCGAATGCGACGTCGACGTTTCCGTCGAGCGGCTGTGGCCCGCCTACCGCATCCGGCCGTCGGTGCCCGCCGTCGCCGTGGCCGAGGCCGCGCTGCGGGCCTGCGGGTACGAGCCGAGCCACATCGTGACCGGTGGCGGGTCGGACGCGAACGCCTTCAACGCCGCCGGCCTGCAGTGCGTGAACCTGGCCAACGGCACCGAGCGCAACCACGAGCCCGGCGAACGCGTGAGCCTGGCCGCGCTGGAGGGCATGCTCGACGTGACGCTCGCCCTCGTCGACGAGGCGGCTGCGCGGTGCTGAGCCTCCGGCGCGGCACCGTCGTCGAGGCCGGCGACCCCGCCGGTTCCTTTCAGCGGATCGAGGTGGAGCACGATGGGGAGCGGCGGCCGGCGCTCGCCGACACGGCGCTCGTGGGACCGGCGGAGCCCGGCGATGACGTCGTCGTGAACGTCGC
>JAWVFS010000036.1:0-3187 GCA_033855795.1 Solirubrobacteraceae bacterium
CCGTCAGCGCGCCGGTCGGGCCCTGCGTCGCCCAGTTCTCGACGGTGGCCTGCACAAGAGGAGCGAGAAGGTCCCGTCCGGCGCCGGTGGTCGCAGCGAGTCGCTCGGCGGCGGCCTCCAGGGTGACGAGGAAGTTCGAGGCGACCGAGGCGGCGGCGTGGTACGCGGCGCGGTCCGCCTCCGCGATCTCGACGGCGCGCATGCTCAGACATCGCGCGAGGGCGTGGGCGGCGTCCAGCGCGCGCGCCGTGCTTCCGGCCACCGCGCACCCGGCCCCGGCGAAGTCCGCGCCGGCCGCCGTGACCGTCATCAGCGGGTGCAGGCCGAACGCCTCGCGCTCGCCGAGTACGTCGAGCCCGAGCGCGCCGGAACAGTGCCCGACGAGCGGCCCGGGCGGAATGCGATCCGCCGCGGCGGCGATCTCCCCGTCGGCGACGCACAGGAGAACGGCTTCCGCCCCGGCGCCGTCCGCACCGCGCCCGAGCGGTCCGGTCACGTGCAGACCGGCCTCGGTGAGTGCGGCCGCGAGCGCCGTGCCGAGGCGCCCTCGACCCACGATCGCCCAGTGGGCGGGAAGGTTGTCGCTCATAGTCGGTCCAGTTCTCCCGGGTGGAGATACCGGCGCGATTGCTGGTCCCGTGAAATATACCCCTCGGTGTTTGCGGTTACGCCGGCCCGGCGCCGTCAGCGGGCATGGCTAGGATCGAGGGTATGGCGACTCCTGCGCAGCGGCGCGAGGCGCTCAAGGCGGTCTGGCACGAGGCCCGGGAGTGCACGCGCTGTCCGCTGGCTGAGACCCGCACGACGGTGGTCTTCGGCAACGGCGACGCCGATGCGGACCTGATGTTCGTCGGCGAGGCCCCGGGCGCCAACGAGGACAGGGAGGGCCTGCCCTTCGTCGGCCAGGCCGGGAAGCTGCTGGACAAGCTGCTCGGCGAGATCGGGATGGACCGCGGGCAGGTGTTCGTCCTCAACGTGCTCAAGTGCAGGCCTCCCGGCAACCGTGATCCGCAGCCCGGCGAGATCGAGGCGTGCTCCGACTACCTGTTCCAGCAGGTCGAGCTGATCGAGCCGCTGGTCGTCTGCACGCTGGGCAACTTCGCCACCAAGCTCCTGCGCGGCGACTCGACCGGCATCACGCGGCTGCACGGGCAGGCCGAGGTGCGGACGATCGGGCCGCGGGCCGTGCGGTTGTTCCCGCTCTTCCACCCCGCCGCCGCGCTGTACACGCCGCGCACGCTCGAGACGCTGCGGGCCGACTTCCAGCGCATACCGGCGCTGCTGGCCGAGCCCGCCCCGGAGCAGCCGGCCGCGGTGGAGGAACTGGAGGTGCCGGAGGTCGAGCCTGAGGCGCTGGCCGCGCCCGAAGCTCCGGCGCCGGAGCCGCGGGGCGAGCCGGAGCCCGCCCCGCAACTCGGGCTGTTCTAGCCCTTCCCTTTACGTCCTCGGCTTGTTGAAGTCGACCTTCTTGAGCGTGATCGTGGGCGTGAAGCCCGTGTGATCGCAGCGCCTGGCCAGGTGCGTGATCTTGCCCTGCAGCGAGACCCGGTCACCGGCCCTCACATCGGCGAGGGTGCGCTTCCCGTCGCCGGTGCGATCCGGCACGTGGAACTTGACCTTCGCGTCGGTGACGTTGTTGTAGGTCTGGTTACCCGTGGGCGCGCCGTGGTTGGCCTTCGTGACGTTGACCGTGATGCTGCCGCTGTAGCGGTCGTCGCGCGTGGTCGCCGTCGCGGCGCCCTGGGTTTGGGTCAGGCTCTGGCTGACCAGCGTCCCGCGAGCGTGGTAGCCCACCTTGTGCACCGCACACTTGTTGGGGTGGGCGGGATGCGGCGGCTTCGCCTGGGCGGGCAGCACGAGTAGGCCCGTGGCGAGGACCGCAAGGGTCGCAAGCTTCTTCATTCGGATGGTCTCCATTTCCTGGGGTGGGACGTGGAAGCAGGCGCGCTGAGGCGCCCGACGCTTGTTCAAACACACCGGAACGGCAAAAGTTGGCCGGTTCGGGCGGGCGCCGCAGTGGCGCCCGCCCCCCGGCGCTACTCGCTGACCCGCTCGATCAGGAACGCGACGCGGACGTGGGCGCGCCACTCGCTCAGGTCGTCGCCACGCAGGCCAGTCGAGACGACGTCGACGGCCTTGATGTTGCGCAACGTCTGCTTGGCGTCGGCCAGTGCGCTCTGCACGGCGTCGTCGGAGCTCGTGGTGGAGCTGCCGACCAGCTCGATGATCTTGACGACGGCCATCCGACTCCTCTCCTCGGGGTGAGAGAAGAACCTATCCGCTTCGCGCCCTGCGCAGGGCGCGCATCTGGGCGCGGGGCCGGGACGCGTCGCGACGGAGCAGGCGCCGGCCGGCGGTTCGCGTGGCGAAGGTCAGCGCCTGCGCGGCGTCGTCCAGCGCGAGGGCGCGCCGGCCGAGCCGCGCTTCGATCACCTCACGCCGGCGCCGCGCCAGCAGCTCGTGCGGCTCGCCGCCGAATGTCGGGCCGGTGGCGTGGGCCCCGCGGTGGCGCAGGACGAGGTCGGGATGCAGCTCGGTGGGGACGCCGGCCGCCCGCGCCCGCAGGCACAGGTCGAGGTCCTCGTAGAACAGGAAGGCGTTGGGATCGAATGGTCCGAGGCGCCGGAGGACGTCGGTGCGGGCGGCGAGACAGGCGGCGATGACCCAGCCGACCTCGCGCGGCGCCTCGGCGCGCCACGGCTCCGCGTGCAGGCGCGCGCCGGGCGGGAGCAGCGGCGGGTGCACGAGCGCCGGCAGGAGGGCGTCGAGCCGGCCCGGGACGGGGTGCGCGGTGCGCTGGAGGCTGCCGTCGGCCTCGAGCAGCCGTGGGGCGAGGAGGGCGTCGCGACCCGCCGCGCGCGCGGCGAGCTCGGCGAGCGCCGCATCGCGCAGCTCGATGTCGGGGTTGAGCAGCACGGTCACCTCGGCGCGGGCGCGCTCCACCCCCGCGTTCGACGCCGGGCCGAAGCCGGGGTTGTCGGGCCGTGGCACAACCTCGGCCCCGTGCTCGCTCGCGAGGGCTGCGCCGCGATCGCGCGAGCCGGCGTCCACGACGACGAGCTGCGGCGCCTCGGGGAGGTGGCGCAGGGACGCGAGGAGGGCCTCGAGCTCTCGGGCGGAGTCGTGGATCACGATCACGGCGCTGAAGGCCGGCGTCATGCGGACGAGCCCGGTGTCACCGCCGCGA
>JAWVFS010000037.1:0-3932 GCA_033855795.1 Solirubrobacteraceae bacterium
GCCCAGGCGTACGTGGCGGAGTCCTCGTTGCCGAGGAACGCGGGACGGTAGTCGGCGACGAACCAGATCCGGACGGCCGCGCCGGCGGCGAACACCGCCGCGACCAGCGCCACAGGCGCAATGCCCCGTCGGCTGATGGCGCCGGCAGCGCTGCGGAGCCGGGATCCCAACGTAGGCGCGAGTATATGGCCGGCATGACCGCGGCCGGCGACCATCAGCGACTCTCGATCATCGTGCCGTTCCACGACGAGGCGGCTTTCCTGGCGACGATCATGGAGCGGCTGCGCGCCGTATCGCTGCCGGTCGACCGGGAGTACATCCTCGTCGACGACGGGTCCTCGGACGGGAGCTCTGCGGTGGCTGAGGAGCTGGCCGCTTCCTCATCGGAGATCCGGCTGGTCGCGCACGCCAGGCGGCGCGGGAAGGGGGCGGCGGTGGCCAGCGGCCTCGGGCTGGTCCAGGGCGACTATGTGACGGTCCAGGATGCCGACCTGGAGTACGACCCACGCGATCTCGCGAGGCTGTTGGAACCCCTCCTGGCCGGCGACGCAGATGCGGTGTACGGCAACCGCTTCGGGTTCGGCCGCACGCCAGGCCAGTCCGCCGTGCACTACGTCGCCAACCGAGCGCTGACCGCGGCGTCCAATGCGCTCAATGGCCTGGGCCTGAGCGATGCCCACACCTGTTACCGGGTGGTGCGCGCCGATCTGTTGAAGGCGATGCCGCTGCGCTCCCAGCGCTTCGGCTTCGAGATCGAGGTCAACGCCCGGCTCGGCAAGCTCAGCGGCGTGCGCGTGGTCGAGCTGCCCATTTCATACGTGCCGCGCAGCCGGTCAGAGGGCAAGAAGATCGGCTGGCGCGACGGCCTGGCAACGCCAATTCATCTGCTGCGCTTCAACGTGTTCGCTCGTGAGCCTCGCCGCTACGATGGTCCCCGCGCGGCTGGCGCCGCGCCCCCGCCGACGTAGCTCAGCTGGTAGAGCACTTCACTCGTAATGAAGGGGTCCCCGGTTCGAGTCCGGGCGTCGGCTTTCCGGGAAACTCGCTGCGCCTACTCCCTCAGCCCCACAGCTTCGAGGGCCTCGGCTCGGACGGAGAACCCCTGCCACCGCACGATCTGGCCGTCCCGAACCGTGTACAGCTCGGCGTGAAGCGCGTCGAGTTCCATGCCCGTGGCCTTGTTGCGGCCTCTTTCGTGCGTCAAGACGACGACGCGATCGTCTCCCGCGTCGATGAACCGATCCAGCTCGATCCTCCAGTCCTCCCACATGTCTGCCCAGCGGGTGACATGCTCCAGGAGTCCGTCGTGGCCGCGATAGACCTCGCCGTCGGGCAGGTTCCTCCCGTCTATCTCGACATCCGGGTGCCACTTGGCCAAGGACGCAGCGAAGTCGCCATTCAGAGACGCCTCGTAGGCGCGACGGACGAGATCGACGTTCTCCTGCGACATCGCCCGTTCTCCCTTAGCCCTACTCCCGTAGCCCCACGGCTTCGAGGGCCTCGGCGCGGTCGAAGTACTCCTCGGCCAACGCAACCTTGCCGTCACGCATCGTGTAGACGATCGCCAGGTGCCAGTCCGCGTCGACGCCGCTTGCGCGTCCCCGTCCGGTCCAGCGGACCCAGGTGAAGACGCGGTCGTCTCCGGCATCGATGTATTCCTCGACCTCAGCGTGCAGCCCCTCGAAGCTGTCCACCCACTGCGTCACGTAGCGCTTGTACGCCTCCGGGCCTCGATGAGTGGCGGCGTCAGGGTCCTCCGCCGATGTCCGCCATTCGATCTCAGGATCGAAGAACTCGGAGACGATCCGCTCCAGATCACCCGTCTCGAACACGTCGGCGAAGCGACGAAGGATCTCCACGTTCTCCTGCGACATCGCCCGTCAGTATCCCCGGCTGGCCCGCCCAGCGCCACAGCTTCACCCTCCAGGGAACTCTCCTAGCGCCAGAGCTCCTACTGCCTTCCTCCAATGCGGGAGTAGTGTGCGTTGGGTGGACGAGGGTCTTCCGATCGCCTATCAAGTGCTTGACGATGGCGTTCCGGTTTACGCCTCGGGTGGCGAGCAGGTCGGTACGGTCGACCACGTCGTCTCCGCGCCGTCGGAAGACATCTTTCACGGAATCGTGATGAGCGCCGGAGGAAGCCGGCGCTTCGTGGCCGCCGACCAGGTCGCGTCGCTCCACGAGCACGGGGTGGACCTGCGGATCGACGCCGCGGCGGTCGCGGGGCTCCCGGAACCGCACGGTGGAGCGGCGGCGTGGCGCGACCGCGACCCGGGGGTCAAGCCGAGCCGTTGGAAGCACATCGTGGATCTGATGAGCGGCGCGAACCCGCGCGGGCGCGACTGGACCGAGGAGAAATAGGGGGGCGGCGTCCCGGGCATCACTAGAAACCTGATTCTAGCTTTACATTTCATGCTATCGTGCGGGTCATCTACCGAAAGGGCGTGGTGATTTGGCGTCACTTGGTAGCAAGCTGGCCCTGCGGGCAGGACTTCAGCCCTAAGCCCGACAGCCACCGAAGCGCGGTCGCGCTGAGGCGCGGAGCTTGAGGCATATGATCGAGACCCGCGGGGCTGGCTGCTGATTCGCCCGTGTGGTCTCGTTCCCTCTTCCGCTCGCGCGTCTCCCATGAGAGGGCTCGGAAGGTGCTGAGCACCATGACGAGCAGCCAGGCAGCCCAGCGAGCAGCGCGACGACGCCGAGAACCGCACCGCGACGGCGGCGACGACCGCGTCCGGCAGGTGGTCGCAGCACGTTCTCGGCTGACCAGTGCTCGGCTCGCGATGACATTGCGGCGCAGGCCGGTCAGAGGCGGCGACGTGCATGCCCGAGCCATCGAACGACTCGACGTGGCCGTCGACGATCTCCAACGCTTGCGCGAGGAAAGCGACGCGGCCCAGGGACAGTTCGACGAGCGGGCCGCTGCGGTCGAGCTGGCAGCCGCAAACGAGCAGCTAGCCGTGCGCGAGGCCTGGGTCAAATACATCGAGCACGACCGCTGAGCCGGCGCGAGCTACGACCCATGCGACGGCGGCTTACCTACATCCCTCGCCTCATTCACCACTACAAGCAACGGCGCCATCTCGGACAGTCGGTCGGACATGCCTTCCGCAGCGCTCGTCAACGAACGCGGCGCGACCCATGATCGCCGTGGCGCGCCGGCGTGCTTGGTCGACTACTTGGAGCGCTGTTGCTTCTTCACGACGGCGAGACAGGACGAGCAGATGAACGGGCCGCCGGGCTTGCCCGCTTTTGCTGCGGGCACCGGGCCCGACCGATTCTGACCGCAGCGCTCACAGGGGCCGTACATGGTTTGTGGACTCACGGAGACCAGGCTACTCCGTTCAAGCGGGCCGGCTCTCGGGGTGGGGCCGGCCCCGAACGTCACCATTCCGATGCAAAGCGGCAGGGCGGCAACAAGCTGTACCCCGCGCCCGGCGGCTCCTGCTTTTCGTCCATAGCACGACATAGCCACTGACGACCGAAGGTAGGTCCCACCCATGAGCACGGCATTCACTCTCCCCGACCCGGGCCCACCAAATCTCGATTTCGAGCGCCCAGCCGACCGCGCCCACCTAGACCGGACCGCAGCCGCCCTCGCCGCTCGCGGCTTCAAGGCGCAAGTCGCCGACACCGCAGCGAACGCGCGCGAACTCGCACTCGCAGCGATCCCCGACGGCGCAGAGGTCCACGTCGCCCTCTCAGAGACGATCCGCGAGCTCGGAATCACCGAGGAGATCGACGAGTCCGGCCGGTATGACTCGATCCGGGCCCGGCTGAGCGCCCTCGACCGAGAGACCCAGGAGCGCGAGATGCGCAAGCTCGGCGCCGCACCCGACTACATCGTCGGCAGCGCGCACGCGATCACCGACGACGGCCAGATAGTCGTCGGCTCCGGCTCGGGTAGCCAGCTCGGCGCTTACGCCTACGCC
>JAWVFS010000038.1:0-10050 GCA_033855795.1 Solirubrobacteraceae bacterium
CGGTCCCGGACGGTAGGCGTTGAACGCCTGCCAGCTGATCGGCTCGAGCTCGCCGAGACGCGGCGGTAGCGGCCCCCATACCGGCGCGGGCGGGGCGATTGGCGCCCAGGGGGCCACCCGCAGCACGGCTTTGCGTAGGTATTGCGGCGGGTGCGAGCGCGGCCCGAAGAGCGCCGTGCGGAGGACGCGGAAGGGCAGGCCGGCGAGGAAGCGCCGTCGCAGGTGGGTGGGAAGGCAGTTGTGGTGGACGCGCGCCTCGATCAGCTCGAGCATGTCGACGTCCTCGCCGAGCACGCTGAGCCGGCGCGCCATCTCGAATGCGACGAGCCCACCGAACGAGTATCCGGCGAGCGCATACGGCCCGTGCGGCTGGACCGACCGGATGGTCTCCACGTAGGTCTCCGCCATGTCCTCGATCCGGGTCTGCGGCTGCTCGCGGGGATCCAATCCACGTGCCTGCAAGCCGTACACCGGTCGATCCGTACTCATCCGCAGTGCCAGTGGGCGGAAGAACAGCACGTCGCCGTGCAGCGCGTGCACGACAAAGAGCGGTGAGCCTCCGGTCCCGGGCCGCAGCGGCTGAAGTGAGGGGAAGCGCTCCGCGGCGGGACCGTCGATGACGGCCGCCAGAGCCGCCGTTGTCGACGCGCGGAGGAGGGTCGATACCGGCAAGTCCACGCCCAGACGGTCGTGGATGAGCTGAAAAATCCGGACGGCGGCGAGCGACGTCCCGCCCACATCGAAGAATTCGTCGTCCGCGCGGAGCTGGGCAACGCCCAGAACGCTCTCCCAGATCGCCCGCACGCGAGCTTCGGTCGACGCGTCCCGTCCGGGTTCCGCCGCGCCCGATAGCTCGCGCCGCTGTTCCGCCGCGAGGGCCACAGCCCGCCTGATCTCATCGAGCGAACCGGGGTTGCTCAGCGCCTCGTGGTTGCGGACGGGCAATTCGTTGACCGCATCTCGGGCCGCCCTCTCGGAGCGCTTGCCACTGTGGGTGCGGGGCAGCTCGTCGACTGCCACGAGGAGGTCCGGAACGTGGGCGGGCGACGCGCATCGGGCGATCTCGCGGCGGACTCGAACGGCGAGGCGGCCGTCGATCGCAGCGCCGTCCTGCAGGACGACGAGCAGGACGAGACGTGACTGTCCGCGCTCGTCCGGGATCTCCTGCTGGATCGCCATCGCCTCGCGCACCTCCACGACGTCGTGCAGGGCACCGTAGATCTCGGCGGGTCCGATGCGGATCCCGTGGACGTTGAGCACCTCGTCGGAGCGCCCGTGCATGCGCGCCTGGCCGCTGGCGTCGAACTCGATCAGGTCGCCGTGGGTCCAGACTCCCGGGTTTTGCTGGAAGTAGGCCTCGTGGAGCTGTCCTCCATCGTCGCCAACGAAGCCGATCGGGCGTGACGGGAACGGGTTGCGGCACACGAGCTCGCCGACCGCGGATCCCGGCGCGGTCGCATCCGTCGGCAGCGCCTGCACGTCCAGTCCCAGGCTGCGGCACTGGATGCGCCCCCGACGGACCGGAAGGTTGGGATTCCCGAGGACGAAGCAGCCGATGATGTCGGTGCCGCCGGAGATCGACTGGAGCGGCACCTCCGCGACGTGGTCGCGGAACCAGTCGTACTGCGAGTCGTGCAGGATCGAGCCGGTCGACAGCACCGCCCGCAGGTGTGGCAGCGCCGCGTCTCGGCGAGGCGAGAATCCACTGTCCTGGCAGAGCTGCAGGTATGGCGGACTGGTGCCGAACACGGTCACCTGCTCCGCCGACACCAGTCGCCACAACGTCTCCGGACCCGTGAGCGGTCCATCGCGCAGGACGATCGCGCTCCCGGTCGCCAGCGCGGAGAGCTGCCAGTTCCACATCATCCACGCGGCCGACGTGTGGAAGAAGAGCCTGTCCTGCACCGTCAGGTCGACGTGGAGTCGGTGTTCCTTGAGGTGTTCAAGAAGCGTGCCGCCGGCCCCGTGGACGATGCATTTTGGACGACCGGTCGTCCCGGACGTGAACAGGACGAAGAGCGGATGGTTGAAGGGAAACCGCTCCCACTCGGATTCCAGTGAAGCGCCCGCGGCTCTCGTCATCAGGTCCGAAAACGCATGTACGGGCGCCGGCAACCGCTGCGGCAACGGCCCGTCGTCAAGCGCGATGACGGCGCTGAGCGAGGGCAGACCGCGCGCTATCTCTCCGACCCGCTCGGACAGCGCCGTCGACGCTGCCTCGCCAGCGGCGAGGTTCGCCATCAAGACCGTCGGCTTCAGCTGCTCGAACCGGCTGAGGACGGCGGGAGCGCCCATCTCCGGGGAGGCGCTGGAGAAGGTCGCGCCGACGGCAGCCGCGGCGAGACCGCCGACGACCACTTCCGCGTTGTTGCCGGCCACGGCGACCACGCGATCGCCTGGCGCAACGCCCAGCCGCCGGAGACCGGCCGCCACGTTGCGGACCCGATCGCGAAGCTCACCGCGGGTCAGTCGCAGGGGCGGCCGAGCGGGATGGTGAGCCACCAGCGCGAGTCGGCTCGCGCTCTCCGGCGAATCGATCCGCAGCAGATTCTCGACGTAGTTGAGCCGCAGCTCGGGAAAGAAGCTGGCGCGCTCGCATAGATCGTCCGTGCACACCGGCTCGGGCGAACCTTCGTGCACCATTCCCGACCAGCGGAGAAACAGGTGCCAGAACCGGCGGTACTCGGCGATCGAGAACTGGTGGAACGCGGCCTGTTCGGCGAAGCGGATACCCGTGCTCGCCTCGCAGAACCGCATGAACGAAGTGAGCTGCGACTCAGCCATGAGGATGCCTCAGCGCCGGAAACGGGGCTCCGGCTCGAGCGGCAACTCGGTCGGTTCCAGCGACTGCCCGGACAACTTGGTCGCGCCGCGCAGAGCCACCGCGCCGATCAGATCCGGACCCGGACGGATCGCGGCAAGCGTCCAGGCGTCCGGGTCGTCGTCCTCGAGCGACAGGATGGACGCCGGCGCATCGTCGACCGTCACGACGACCGCGTCGAGCCGGGTCGTCAACCCCACCCCCGTCGCCTTGAGATACGCCTCCTTCCGCGTCCAGCAGTTGTAGAAGGCCCTGAGCCGCCGACCGCCACGCAGGCGCAGGATGGCGGCCGACTCACCGGGGTCGAACCGGCTCCGGGCGATCGCGTCGAGCTCCGGGAAGGCAACAACCCGCTCGACGTCGACCCCGACGGGCCCGATCGCCGTGACCGCGATGAGGCAGCAATCGCCGGTTCGTGACAGGTTGAAATGAACCGGACCAACCTCGGTGTCGGCAAGCGTCGGCTTCCCGTGGCGACCGCGAACGAGCGTCAGGGCGTCGGGCGAGCATCCGCACCACCGGGAAAGGGCTATGCGCAGCGCGGCGCGGGCGACCCGGCGCCGACGGCTCGCCTCCCGTGTCTCCCGCGCGGATCTCTCCTGTTCATCCGGCTCGAGAAGGACGGCTGCCGCCTCTTCCAACCAAGCGGCCGGCTGGCGGAGATCCACCTTCCAGATCCGGACACCGGGCCCAACGGCGACCTCGGCTCCTGCGGCCTGCGGAGCCTGACCGATGACCATGCCGTCCTCCTTGCCCAGCATGTGAGTCGGTCGCCTATGAGCCGTTATGCGCTGCATGGTTGGCGAGAACCGCCGAGGCCAGCACGAGGCACCATATCCTCTGCTCGCTGTTGGACACGGCCCGTAGGGCCGCCCCGAAAGGAGAACCGCAATGACGGATGCCTTTGTCCTGGGTGGCGTGCGGACCCCGGTGGGGCGCTACGGCGGCTCGCTGTCGCATCTGCGCGTCGATGATCTGCTCGGCCAGACGATGGTCGCGGCGTGCGAGCGCGTCGGGGTCCCGCTCGAGCGCATCGAGGACATCACCGCAGGGTGCGTGAATCCTGCACACGAGGGGATGGGGGACATCGCGCGTTGGGCGGCGTTGGCCGCCGGTTTCCCGGACTCGGTTCCGGCGATCACCGTCAACCGTTTCTGCGCTTCGTCGCTGTCGGGCGCGATCTCGATGGCGCACGCGATTCGCAGCGACGAGTTGTCGGTCGGCCTCGCCGGCGGAGTGGAATCGATGTCGCGATCGGGGTGGGCGCTGATGAAGGGCGAGGCGCCGTTCATGCCCCGCGGGCCGGTGCTGATGCTCGACACGATGTGGGCGGGCGCAGGCGGTCCGCCCAACCCGACGCTGCTCGCCCGCGACGCCTACATCGACATGATGCGGACGGCGCAGAACGTGGCCGACCGCTACGAGCTGACGCGCGAGGAGATCGATGCGTTCGCGCTGCGCTCCCACCAGCACGCGGCTGCGGCCCGCGACTCGGGGCGCTTGGCCGCCGAGATCCACCCGGTCGAGATCCCCGCCACCCGCAAGCAGCCGGCGCGGACCTTCGAGCACGACGAGAGCATCCGGGAGGACACCACTGCGGAGAAGCTCGCGGCGCTTCCGCCGCAGCCGGACACGACCCAGATGACGGCCGGGAACTCCTCGCCGCTCAACGACGGCGCGAGCGCCGTCGTCCTCGCCGGCGCGACAGCCGCTGAGGAGCTGGGCGTCGAGCCGCTCGCGCGCGTGGCGGCCTCGGCGACCCATGCCCTCGACCCGCAGGTGATGGGGATCGCGCCGGCGTTCGCGATCCCCACCGCGCTGGCGCGCGCGGGCGTGGCTCCGGCGGACATCGACGTCTGGGAGGTCCACGAGGCCTACGCCGCTCAGGCGCTCGGCGTTCTGCGCGAGCTGCCGCGCCAGTTGGACGGCTTCGAGGTTCCCGACGAGCGCCTGAACCCGAACGGCGGTGCGGTCGCCATCGGGCACCCGTTCGGGTCATCGGGCACCCGCTACGTCCTCACGCTCGCCACGGAGTTGCGCCTGCGCGAAGCTCGCTACGGCGTCCTGGGCGTCTGCGTCGGCTCGGGCCAGGGCGTCGCACTCGTCCTGGAGAACCCCAGCCTGGGGTAGGGCGGGGAGAGGGCGTGCGCGTCAGCCGGCGTCGGGCAGCCTGGCAACGCTCAACCAGAACGCATCGATCGCGTTGACCACCGAAACGAACTGATCGAGGTCGACGGGCTTCGTGATGTAGGCGTTCGCGTACTGCTCGTAGGCGGCGAGGACATCGCGGTCCAGCGTCGACGTCGTGAGCACCACGACCGGGATTCTCCGCACCTCGGGATCGGGGCTCTGCTTGAGTTCGCGCAGCACCTCGCGGCCGTCCTTGCGCGGCAGGTTCAGGTCGAGCAGGATCAGGTCCGGGCGGGGGTCGTCCCCGTGCTCGCCCTCCAGGCGGATTCGGCGCAGTGCCTCCTCGCCGTCCCGAGCCACGGACAGGTGGTTGACGACCTTCGCATCCTTCAGGAGCGCCTGGGTGAGGACGACGTCGGACTCGCTGTCCTCAACCAGCAGGATCTCGATCGGGCTGGTCCGCTGGGGCGCCGTCACGGACCGGCCTTGGCGTCGGGAATCGTGAAGCGGAAGACGGTGCCCCCACCGGGATGGGGCTCGCACCAGATCCGCCCGCCCTGGCGCTCGACGATCCGCTTGCAGATCGCGAGCCCGACGCCGGTGCCACCGTACTCGTCGCGGGTGTGCAGGCGCTGGAAGATGCGGAAGATGCGCTCGGCGTGGGCCGGTTCGACGCCGATCCCGCTGTCCGCCACCCCGAAGGTCCAGGCGTCGTCGGAGTGCGTGGCCGACACCTTCACCCGCGGCCGGTCGTCGGCTCGGAACTTGATCGCGTTCGACAGCAGGTTCTGGAACACCTGACCGAGAGCGCTTCCATCCGCGACGACGGTCGGCAGTTCGCCGACCTCGACCTCCGCTCCGGCGTCGCGCACCGCGGCGTCGAGCGACGCCAGCGTGCGGTCCACCAGCTCGCGCGTGTCCACCTGGTCCCCTCGCAGCTCGCCCGCCCCGGCCCGCGAGTACGAGAGCAGGTCGTCGATCAGGGCCTGCATGCGCTCGACGCCCGCCACGGTGAAACCGATGAAGCGGTCGGCCTCTTCGTCGAGTTCGCCCTGGTAGCGCCGCTCGAGCAGTTGCACGAAACCGCCGATGCTCCGCAGCGGCTCCTGCAGGTCGTGTGAGATCACGTAGGCGTACTGCTCGAGCTCGGCATTCGAACGCGCGAGATCGTCCGCGCGCCGCTCCAGCTCGGTGACGTCGACGATCTGCCAGATGAAGTTGAGCGGCTGGGCCTGTGCGTCGAGGGCGAGGGAGACGCTGACCAGCGCGCGCACGACCCGGCCGTCCCGGTGCATCAGGCGCTTCTCGGCCTGGTAAAAGCGAGGCTTCTCCGCGATCAGGCGCCGGAACTCGCTGCGCTCCTGCTCCCGGTCCGCCGGACGGGTGTACTCGCAGATCGATCGCCGGAACAGCTCCGCGGTGGAGCGGCCCAGCATGTCGCAGAGCGCCTCGTTGGCCTGGAGCCATTCTCCGTCCGGGCCGATCAGCGCGATGCCGATGGGGGCGTTGGCGAACGCGGTGCGGAATCGCTCCTCGGACGACTTCAGCGCGTCCGTCTTCCGGTGCAGGTCGACCAGCACCGACACCTTCGAGCGCAGCACGTCGGTGTCGACCGGCTTGGAGATGTAGTCGACCGCGCCCGCCGTGTAGCCGCGGAAGACCTGGCGCGCGTCCTTCTCCACGCCCGTCAGGAAGATGACCGCCGTGTCCTGGTTGCGCTTCCGCCGCTTGATGAGCTCCACCGTCTCGAACCCGTCCATGGTGGGCATCCGGACGTCCATCAGGATGACGGCGAAGTCGTCCAGCAGCAGCTGCCTGAGCGCCTCCTCTCCCGAGTCCGCCGTGACCACCTCGTGGCCGAGCGGCGCGAGCACGGTCTCCAGCGCCGCCAGATTCTTGTGGTCGTCGTCGACGACGAGGATGGGGGACGTGCCGTTCGAGCTCATGCCGCCCTGCCCCGCGCCGCACACAGCCCCACGAGCAGCTCCGGCATCTCCTCGACCGGGACGATCCGTTTGGGGGGGCGCGCCGCGATCGCGGCCTCGGGCATCCCAGCACGCTCGCAGGTCGCGGGGTCCTGCACGATCGTGTAGCCGCCTCGGCGCCCGATCCGGCGCAGGCCCGCCGCGCCATCCGCGCCCGTTCCGGTCAAGACGACGCCCACGAGCCGCGCGCCGTACGCCTCGGCGGCCGACTCGAACAGGACGTCGATCGAGGGGCGAGCGTGCCTGAGCGGGGCCTCGGTCGAGAGCGCGAATCTGTTGCCCTCCACGAGCAGGTGGTAGTCGGCCGGCGCGAGGTGCACGACCCCCGGCTCGATCGGCAGGTCGTCCTCCGCCTCGCGCACCGGGAGAGCGGACCGTGAGCGCAAGAACGACGCGAGTCCACCGATCTCCACCTCGGGCCCCCGGTGCTGGACGGCGACGACCGCCGCGGGGAAATCGGGCGGCAGGCCCGCGAACAGGAGCGGAAGCGTCCGGGCGCCGCCATTCGAGCTTCCGATGACGACCAGGTCGCGCGCCATCAGCCGGTCTTTCGATACAGCTTCGTGCCGGACCCGAGAGGGGCGTAGCGGTTCTCGTGGGGGGAAAACTTGATCGTCTCCTTCTGACCCAACCCGAGAACGCCGAACGTATGCAGGCTGTCGTAGAACAGCCCGTGGGCTCGATCCTTGAGTGGTTTCGAGAAGTAGATCATCACGTTCCGGCACAGGACCAGAGCGAATTCGTTGAAGGAGCCGTCCGAGACCAGGTTGTGCTGCGCGAAGACCACCTGTTCGGTGAGCGCGGGGTCGAAGCGGGCCCACGAGCCGTCCACGGTGTAGTAGGAGGAGAAGTCCGCCTTGCCCTTCGCGTGTATGTAGTTCTGGGTGAACTGTCGCATCCGCTCGAGCGGAAACGCACCCGCCTGCGCGCGTTCGAGCACGTTGTCGTTGATGTCGGTGGCGTAGAGGCGCATCCGGGACGCAAGGCCCTCCTCCCGCAGAAGGATCGCCAACGAGTATGTCTCCTCCCCGGTCGAGCAGCCGGCGTTCCAGATCCGCAGGAACGGATAGGTCCGCAGCAGCGGGACCACCTTCTCCCGCAGAGCCGCGTAGAACGTCGGATCCCGGAACATGGTCGTGACGTTCACGGACAGGTCGACCAGGAGGCGCTGCATCGCGGCGGAGTCGTGGAGCACCCTGTCCTGAAGCGCCGAGATGCTCCGCAGGCCCTCGGCGTGTGCGCGGTGCCACAGTCTGCGTCTCAGCGAGGCGGGGGCGTAGCCGCGGAAGTCGTACCCGTAGTGACTGTTGATGCCCTCGAGCAGCAGCCCGATCTCGATCTCCTCGAGCTCCCCGGCCGTCCCCATCCCGTCCTGCCCGACCATGGCTCGTGGGCTATCGGTAGAGCCAGACCCGCATGAGGGCGAGGAGCTGGTCGACGTCGACCGGCTTGGTGATGTAGTCCGAGGCCCCCGAGGCGATGCTCTTCTCGCGATCGCCCTTCATCGCCTTGGCGGTGAGGGCCACGATCGGAAGCTGCTCGAACTGCGGCATCGCCCGCATCGTCCGCGTCGCCTCGTAGCCGTCCATCTCCGGCATCATGATGTCCATCAGCACGAGGTGCACGTCGGGGTTCTCCTCGAGGGCCTTGAGGCCCTGCTTGCCGTCCTCGGCGAAGACGACCTCCATTCCGTGGGCCTCGAACACGCTGGCGAGCGCGAACACGTTGCGCACGTCGTCGTCCACGATGAGCACCTTCTTGCCGTCGAACACCGCGTCGGCGTTGTGCAGGTGGTCGAGCATCTTGCGCTTCTCGGCCGGGAGCCTGGCCTCCACCCGGTGGAGGTGCAGGGAGGTCTCGTCGAGCAGTCGCTCCGGCGAGCGCACATCCTTGACGACGATCGTCTCGGCGAACCTCTTGAGCCGCGTCTCCTCGCGCGAGGTGAGCTCCTTGGCGGTGTGGACGATCACCGGCAGGTTCCGGAAGCGCTTCGCGCGCTTGATGCTCTCCAGCAGTTGGAAGCCGCTTCCGTCCGGCAGCTTCAGATCGAGCACCATGCAGTCGAAGTGCTGCTTCTTGAGCTCCGCGAGGGCCTCCTCGCGCGAGCCCACCCCGACCGCGTCGACGTCGCCGCCACCGATCAGGTCGATGAGTCCCTGGCGCTCGACGTCGGAGTCCTCGACGACGAGGACCGCCTTCCGGCGTCGCTCGAGGAAGCTCGAGAGTCCGTCGAAGGCACCCGCCAGCGCCTTTCGCGAGACCGGCTGCGCGAGGTAGCCGACGGCCCCCGCCGCGCGGACCTCGCGCTCGCGGTCGGCGTCGGAGATCGCGTGCACCGGGATGTGGCGCGTCTCGGGATGGCGCTTGAGGTGATCCAGCACGGCGGAACCCTCGACCGCGGGCACCTCCATGCTGAGGATCACCGCGTCGGGCATGAACTCGTGGACCAGCGCCAGCCCTGCGTCCCCGCGCAGGGCGAGCAGGCACTTGAAGCCCTGCTCGTGAGCGACCTCGACCGCCATCCGGGCCACGCCGCGATCCTCGCAGAGCACGAGCGCCACGCGGTCTCCCGACAGCAGGTCGGCGCGGTCGTCGGTGAGCTGCTCCGGCAGCGCGGCGCTCGCGGCAGCAGCGCCCCCGGCCGGCTGGGCGGCGAAGCCATCGCCGTTGCCGGCGCTCACCGGAGCGGGCAGTGAGGGCTCCGTTCCGGGTTCGACGTCGTCGTCGGCGCCGTCGCTGATGCGTCGCTCGAGCGCCCGGTACTTCACCGGCAGGTAGAGGGTGAAGGTGCTGCCCTCGCCCTCCGTGCTCTCCACCCGGATCTCCCCGCCGATCAGCCGCGCGATCTCGCGGCTGATCGACAGGCCGAGGCCCGTCCCGCCGAACTTGCGGCTGGTCGACCCCTCGGCCTGCTGGAAGGCTTCGAAGATCAGCTTCTGCTTGTCCTCGGGGATGCCGATGCCGGTATCGACCACCGAGATCGAAAGCGCGTCGGCGGTCCGCTTGCTCGTGCCGCGAGCCCAACCCTTGGCGACGCCAAGGTTGAGCAAGACCTCGCCCTCGCTGGTGAACTTGAACGCGTTCGACAGCAGGTTAAGCACGATCTGCTGCAGG
>JAWVFS010000039.1:0-3965 GCA_033855795.1 Solirubrobacteraceae bacterium
CGTCGATCCGGCGACGGCGGGCCGCAATGCCGCCGTGTGCCGCGAGGGCGCCGAGGCGCTGGGGGTCTCGCACGGGCCGATCCTGCGCAATGCCGGCGACGTCGTCTGCTGTGGCAGCTGCCCGACCGGCTGCCGGATCGACGCCAAGCAGGCGACGCACGTGGGCGAGCTGCCGCGGGCGGCCGCCGCGGGAGCCCGGGTGCGCGCGGGCGCGCGTGTGACGCGCGTGCTCGTCGAGGGCGGTCGCGCCGCCGGAGTGCGCTGCCGCGTCGCGGGCCGCGACGACCCCTACGAGGTCCGCGCCCGCGCCGTCGTGCTCGCCGCCGGGGCGTTCGGGACGCCGCGGCTGCTCCTGCGCGAGGGGCTCGCGCGCGGCTCGGGGTCCGTCGGCCGTCACCTGCGGATCCACCCGGCGTGCTGGGTCGGCGCGCGGTTCGACGAGCCGGTGCGCGGCTGGGAGGGCGTGATGCAGAGCTGGTACGTCGACGAGTGGCAGGACCGCGGGCTGTTCCTCGAAGCCACGTTCACGCCGCTGCCGTTCTCCGCCCATTGGCTGCCGGGCGTGGGGGAGGAGCTGAAGTCGGAGATCGAGCGCTTCGAGAACCTCGCCGTGATCGGGGTGCACCTGTCCGAGCGCTCCGAGGGCCGCGTGCAGGGATCGGGTCGCGTGACCTACCGCCTGCGCGACGACGACGCGCGCGAGCTGGTGTACGGCATCGCGCGCGCCGCCGATCTCCTGTTTGCGGCGGGCGCGGTCGAGGTCTACCCGCAGCTCCACGGCGTCGCGCGGCTCGCGCCCGGCGAGCAGGCCGCACTGACCAACGGGCGTTTTGCGCCCGGCGACCTGCGGCTCGAGGCCTTCCACCCACTCGGCACCGCTCGCATGGGCGCAGATTCGAGTCGCGCCGCGGTCGGACCGAGCGGCGAGAGCCACGACGTGCCCGGCCTGTGGGTCGCCGATGCGAGCCTGATGCCGACCTCGTTGAAGGTGAACCCCATGGTCACCGTCATGGCGTGCGCCCGGCACGTGGCCGGCGAGCTGGCGATGCGGCTGGCCTAGCGGGGGGCGGCAGCAACCGGTTGCCCCACGCCGCGCATGGCGCGGACAATCGCAACCAGTTGCTCGGCTGCCTCCTCGATGTCCGTCGTTCGAGCCGCGCTAGCGCCTGACCAGCACGTACACGAGCGCGACGGCGAAGCCGATCTGGCCGAAGGCGATCGCCGTGCCGAGGTCGGGCGAGCCGAGCAGCCCGGCCAGCGCGCTGGTGAGCACGAAGGCGCCGAGGACGATCAGGGTGTCGGCGAGCACGGGGCGCGCATTCTCCCCGACCGGGCCGGCGGGCGGTCAGCGCGCCGGCGCGAGGGCGATGCGCGAATGGATCACGCGGCCCAGCCCGGCCGCGTCGTGGGCGCTGACCGTCACGTCGGCCAGCAGTCGCCCCGAGCGGCGCACGAGCGTCACGCCCCGACCGCTCAACTTGACCCGCACGCGGGGGTTGTCGAACGTGTGAAGCACGAAATGGCCGCTCCCCAAGAAGGTGCCGTCGGAGGCCGCCCGCAGCTCGATCGTGCCGGCGCAGTAGCGCAGCGTGAAGCGCGGGCAGGTCAGCTCCACGTAGGGCGCGCCGCTGTGCGTCATCAGAAAGGTCGGGACCGCCGGGCGGGTGCAGAGGTCGCCGACGAGGTCGGAGGTCGAGGGCGGCCGCGCGCACACGCGGACTCCACGGAACGGGATCACCACGCCGACCCGCGTCGTCTCGGCGAACCACACACGCCGATCCGCGCCGACGGTCACGCCGCTCGGCGGCTCCAGCGTGTTCATGGGGGCAATCGACCCGGCCGCCATGTGCGGGTAGTCGAACCAGCACGCCGCGCGCACGAAGGCGTCGCAGCGAATGCCGCGCGGGCGTTGTGAGGAGAATCCCCGGGTCGTCATCCGCGCGATCCAGTTCTGGCCGTTCCACCGCCGCAGCGTGGTCCACACCGTGGCGCTGTCGGGTCCCCGCGTGATCGAGATCGGCCGGCCCGGCACGCCGAAGCCGCGCACTCGGCCGCCGGAGCCGATGCTGCCGATCCGCAGCTGTCGGCGGTCGACGAACCACAGGCGCCCGTCGCCGGCTGCCGTCACGGGGCCGTCGGCGCGCAGTCCGCGCGGCAACCCGTAGAGCCGCAGCGCGCCGCCCGGGGACAGGCGGCCCACCCTCGTGCCTGCGCTGAACCACAGCGCGTTGCCCGGGCCCCGGGCGATTCCGCCGGCCGGGTTCACCGGCACAGGGAACATGCGAACACCGCCGGCGCCGATGCGCCCGATCGCGCGCTGCGAGGTGAACCAGATCCCACCGTCCGGCCCCTGGACGATGCCGCCGCGCGCCGGAGCGGGCAGGCCGAGCAGCGCGACCGATCCGTCCGGCGCGATCCGGCCGACGGACGATCCCGCACTGAACACATGCGAGCCGTCGGACGCGCGCGCGAGGCCGTACACCGCGGTCACGCCCGGCAGCCGGATCCGCGACCGCGTGCCGTCTCCCGCGATCCGGTCCGCGGCCACGCCACCGCCGTCGACGACGATCGCCGTCACGCCGTCGCCGGGACCGGGTGCGATCGGTCCGGCCGTGCGGGCTCCGACCGAGAAGTGGCTGCACGGGCTGGGCGGGCGATCGCGGACCGAGCCCAGGTCCGCGCCCAGCGTGCAGGGCGAGGCGCTCGCCGCAGCGGGGAGCGCGGCGAGGGCGAGCGCGATCGCGAACAGGACGCCGACGGCCGCCAGGATCGCCCCAGGGGGAGCCGAGATACGCGAGACGGTGAGCGTGGACCGGTCGTGTCGAAGCATGGAGTAGCCCGCGCAACGACGCGCGAGCGCACTTCATCGAATCCTGTGCTCGCCTACGGAGTTAGCTGACGGGCTACCGCCGGCCTGGGCCGGCGTTTCTCGCAGAACACTGCGAAACTCGCCCCACTGATTTGGTTCCCCCGCTCTTCGTCTGAGACGAAGATTCGGCGTGCGGCGGGACCGTAGCAAACCTCACGGCGGAGGGTTGACATAACCGGGCCGCCGCGGATGAGCCCGATGCCGGGTCAGCTTGCCGCGCGGGCCCGCTCCTCGAGCTGCGCCTCGAGAGCCGGGACGTCGAGCGCCAGATCCTGCTCGTCGAGGAAGCGTTCGGCCTCGCGTCGGCCGCCGAGTGCGCGCAGGCCGCGCTCGCCGTGCTCGGCGGCGAAGTCCGCCAGCGCGTGGCGGCGACGGGCGCGGACTCGCCGCTCCTCGAGGTCGATGCGGCCGCGGTGGGCGTCGAGCGCGTCGGTCAGCGCGTCGATCCCGCTGGACGGCGGCAGCGACGAGACCGCGACGACCGGCACCTCGCGGGCGTCCAGGGCGCCGAGCGCCGCGGAGAGATCGCGCACCGCGCTCTCGGCGATATTGCCCAGGTCCGCCTTCGTCACGACCAGCACGTCCGGGATCTCCATGATCCCCGCCTTCAGGAACTGGAGCACATCGCCCGCGCCCGGCTGAACGATCACCGCGACGGTGTCGGCGACGTCGGCGACGTCGGTCTCCGATTGGCCCACGCCGACGGTCTCGATCACCACCACGTCGAAGGCGGCGGCCAGCGCCTGGGCGGCGGCGCGCGTGGACGGCGCCAGGCCGCCGAGCTGGTCGCCGGCGGCGGTCGAGCGCATGAACACCCCGCGGTCGCCGGACTCGGTGGCGATGCGCGCACGGTCGCCCAGCAGGGCCCCGCCCGTGCGCTTCGAGGTGGGGTCGACGGCCAGCACGGCCACGGTGCGCCCGGCGGACCGCCACGCCCGCACGAGCTCACTGAGCAGCGAGGACTTGCCGGCGCCCGGCGGACCGGTCACGCCGACCACATGCGCCGGCGCCTCACCGCCCAGCGCCGCCGGCGAGACCTCGCGCAGGAGCGCCGCCACCTCCTCCCGACCGCCGGCCGCCCGGTGCTCGACGAGGT
>JAWVFS010000040.1:0-9618 GCA_033855795.1 Solirubrobacteraceae bacterium
AGAACCTCGTCGGCCGTCTGGCCGACGAGGGCCTCGTCGACGGCCAGCGGGTGGCCCCGACCGGCCCCTCGTACGCCGGCGGCTACTCGATGGCCCTGGCCGCGCTGGGCAACCGCGTGATGAACCCGGACGGCTCGCTCGTCCCGTGGACCAGTCCCGGCGGAAAGCCCATGCGCATCGCCGCGGCCGCCCCGCAGATCCCGTGGACCGACCTCGCGTACTCGCTCATGCCCAACGGACGCACCCTGGACTACACGATCACCGGGCCGAACGACGACCGCGCACCGATCGGCGTCATGAAGCAGAGCTTCGTGTCGGGGTTGTTCGCCCTGGGCCAGGCCTCGGGCTACTACGCGCCCCCGGGCGCGGACAACCAGGCCGACCTGACGCAGTGGTACGCGCTGGTCAGCTCCGGCGACCCATACGACTCCAATCCGCAGGCCAAGGCGGTCGTCGACGAGATTGCCACGCACCACTCGTCCTACTACATCCCCGACACGCAGCCCCCGGCGCCGCTGTTGCTCTCCAACGGGTTCACCGACGACTTGTTTCCGGTCGACGAGGCGCTCCGCTACTACAACCGCCTGCGCGACCGCTTTCCCAGCTCGCCGATCAAGCTGATGTTCTTTGACTACGGGCACCAGCGCGGGGCCAACAAGCCGGACGACGTGGCGCGCCTGCGGGACGCGACCTACGCCTGGTTCGACCACTACCTGCGCGGCGTCGGGCCGGCGCCCGCCCAGGACGTGACTGCGCTGACGCAGACCTGCCCCAAGACGGCGGCCTCCGGGGGGCCATTCACCGAGACGACCTGGACGGCGCTGCATCCCGGCGAGGTGCGGCTGCTCTCGTCCGCGGCGCAGACGATCCTGTCGGGCGGTGGGGACCCGAGCGTCAACGCTGCGGTGGACCCGATCGCGGGTGGAGGCGACGCCTGCGCCACGACGCCGTCGGCCAACCTCGGCGGCACGGCGACGTACCGATTCCCCGCCGCAGCCGGCGGTGGCTACACCTTGCTGGGGGCGCCCACGGTGATCGGGAGGTTCAACGCCCAGGGAGCGCCCGGCACGATCCAGATCGCGGCGCGTCTGTGGGACGTCGCACCCGCCGGCGGGCCGCAGACGCTCGTGGCCCGCGGGCTGTACCGGCCCAAGGGCGACGGATCGCCCGAGGTCTTCCAGCTCCATCCCAACGCCTGGCGCTTCGCGCCCGGTCACCAGGCCAAGCTCGAGCTGCTGGGCAACGACGCGCCCTATGGGCGCGCCCCGAACGGTGGATTCTCGATCGCCGCCGGCGCGGTGGATCTCCGGCTCCCGGTCCACGACCAGCCGGGCGCGGCGAACGGCCAGGTCCAGTTCCCGGCGACGCCCTTCCTGCCGGCCGGCGCGCGGCTCGCGCCCGGCATCGTGATCGCCTCCCTGGGCGTGCGGTACCGCAACCGCTCGGCGCGAACCGCGCGCCGGCGTCACCTCTGTCGGTGGCGGACCGCCCGCGCAGCCGTGTCCGGCCGAGGCCTGAAATACGTCCGACGCGCCGATTTCCTCGTGGGCACCCGGCGACTGGCCCGGGACGGCCGATCGCCCTTCGGGGCGACGATCAGTTCGACCCGCGCGCGTCGCACGCATTCGCGGCGCCTGCGGGCCGTGCTCCTGACGCGCGACGGACGCCGCATCACACTGCGCCGCACACTGCGCGCCTGCTGACCGGGGTCGTGGACATACAGCCGTACGTGATAACGTACGGCTGTGCCCACGGAGATCGTCGAGAGCAACGGCATCACGTCTGTCGGGCCCCGGATCCGCGCACTCCGCGAGGCCGAGGGCCTGTCGCTGCGCGACCTGGCGGACCGCAGCGGCGTGAGCGCGCCGATGCTGTCCCAGGTGGAGCGGGGCGAGACGAGCCCGACGCTGTCCGTCGCCGTGCGGATTGCCGCCGGGCTGGAGCTTCGCCTGTCACAGCTCCTGCGCCTCGACGAGGGGGGCGCCGTCACCGTCGTGCGGGCGGCTGAGCGCCGAGCGGGCGGCGAGCACGGGCACCGCTACGAACTGCTGACCCCGCCGCTGCCCGGGCAGCGAGCCGAGGTCTCGCGTCACGTGCTCGCGCCGGGCGCGCAGACCGGAGGCCCGGGCGACCCGCCCATGCACGAGCCCGGGAGCCGCGAGACGGCGGTCGTCGAGGCCGGCCCCGTGGTGCTCTCCTGCGACGGGGATCGTCACGAGCTCGGGGCCGGCGACGCGGTGACCTTCGACGCCGACCTGCCCCATCACTTCGAGAACGCGGGAACGCAGGACGCCGTGCTGCTCGCCGTCGTGAGCGCCGGCCTGCGCCGCAGCTGACCCGAGGAGCCCCATGCCACAGACGTTGTTCGACAAGATCTGGGAGGCCCACGAGGTCGCCGACAACCTGCTCTACGTCGACCTGCACCTCGTGCACGAGGTCACGAGTCCGCAGGCGTTCGACGGCCTGCGGCTCGAGGGTCGCCCGGTGCGGCGGCCGGACCGCACGCTGGCCACGGCCGACCACAACGTACCCACCGACGGCACGTCGGCGGCGATCCACATCCGCGACCAGCTGTCGCGCCTGCAGGTCGAGACGCTGGAGCGCAACTGCGAGGAGTTCGGCATCCCGATCTACTCGCTGGGATCCGATCGCCAGGGCATCGTGCACGTCATCGGCCCGGAGCTCGGGGTCACGCAGCCGGGCATGACGATCGTGTGCGGCGACTCGCACACCGCCACCCACGGGGCCTTCGGAGCGCTCGCCTTCGGCATCGGCACCAGCGAGGTCGAGCACGTGCTGGCGACGCAGTGCCTGGCCCAGCAGAAACCGCGCTCGATGCGCATCCGCTACGAGGGCGAGCTCGGCTTCGGCGTCACCGCCAAGGACCTGATCCTCGGCACCATCGGCCAGATGGGCGTCGAGGGCGCCGTCGGGCACGTCGTCGAGTACGCCGGGCCCGCCATCGAGGCGCTGTCCATGGAGGGCCGCATGACCGTCTGCAACATGACCATCGAGGGCGGAGGCCGCGCGGGCATGATCGCGCCCGACGAGACCACCTACGCGTGGGTCGAGGGGCGGCATGCAGCGCCCGGGGACTTCGAGGCGGCGGTCGAAGGCTGGAGCGCCCTGCACACCGAGGACGGGGCCGAGTTCGACCGGGAGGTCGAGGTCGACGCGGGCGCGGTCTCCCCGATGGTCACGTGGGGCACGACGCCGGGCATGGTGGTCGGAGTCACCGACGCCGTTCCCGAGCCGCGTTCGGAGGGCGACGAGCGCGCGCTGCAGTACATGGCGCTGGAGCCCGGCACGCCGATGCGGGACATCCCCGTGGAGCGCGTGTTCGTCGGCTCGTGCACGAACTCGCGCATCGGTGACCTGCGGGCGGCCGCCGAGGTGCTGGACGGGCGCAGGGTGGCCGACGGCGTCCGCGCGATGGTCGTGCCCGGCTCGGTCGGCGTGAAGACCCAGGCCGAGGCCGAGGGCCTGGACCGGGTCTTCGAGGCCGCGGGCTTCGAGTGGCGCGGGGCCGGCTGCTCGATGTGCCTGGGGATGAACCCCGACATCCTCCAGCCGGGCGAGCGCTGCGCGTCCACCTCGAACCGCAACTTCGAGGGCCGCCAGGGCCGCGGAGGCCGCACCCACCTCGTCTCGCCGCAGATGGCCGCCGCGGCCGCGCTCGAGGGGCACTTCGTCGACATCCGCGAGTGGAGCTGATGGACGCGGTCACGATCATCCACGGCGGCGTCACGGTCCTCGACCGGGCCGACGTCGACACCGACCAGATCATCCCCAAGCAGTTCCTCAAGCGAGTGGAGCGCACCGGCTTCGGAGAGTTCCTCTTCTACGACTGGGCCAAGGAGCCCGGGTGGGAGCTTCCGCGCAACCCGATCCTCGCCACCGGGCGGAACTTCGGCTGCGGCTCCTCGCGCGAGCACGCCCCGTGGGCGCTCGAGGACTACGGCTTCCGCGCGATCATCGCGCCGAGCTTCGCCGACATCTTCTACTCCAACTGCACCAAGGTCGGCCTGCTGCCGGTGGTGCTTGGAGAGGAGGAGGTGCGCGCGGTGATGGCCGAGGGCGAGGCCGCGATCGACCTCGAGGTCCAGGAGGTCGAGTTCGCGGGCCGCGTGGCACGCTTCGAGATCGATCCCGGCATCAAGTACCGCCTGATGAACGGGCTGGACGACATCGGCCAGTCGCTCGAGCGCAGCGAGGACATCGCGCGCTTCGAGCGCGAGCGCGAGCGACCGGGGCCCGTGACGACCGATCTGTGAGATCCTTCCCGCAGGGTTTAGCCCGCGCGCGTGCAGGGAAGGGAACAGCGGCGGGGTACACAGGACTCTCGGGTTGCGCGGAAGGCCGCCCGGAGACTCACGGCAGCGACCCGCGGGAGGGTCAAAGACATGAACAAGCTCAAGCTGTGCGTTGCCTGCGCCTCGGTGCTCGCCACGCTCGCCCTGGCGCCGGCGGCATCGGCGTGGGCGCCGGCCGCCACGGCCGCGATCCATCCGGGCGTCCAGACATTCACGCAGGGCGCCCAGTGCACCTCGAATTTCGTGTTCACCGACGGCACGAACGTCTATCTGGGCCAGGCGGCCCACTGCTCCGGAACCGGGGCGGCGACGGACACCGACGGATGCACGAGCCAGTCGCTGCCGATCGGCACCAAGGTCGACGTGACCGGCGCCAGCAAGCAGGGGACGCTGGTCTACAACTCGTGGATCACGATGCAGGGCAAGGGCGAGGCGAATGCCGACACCTGCGCCTACAACGACCTGGCACTGGTACAGATCGACCCGTCGGACGTCGGGAAAGTCAACCCGTCCGTCCCCGGCTTCGGCGGCCCGACCGGCGTGGCCGAGGCCCCGACGAGCGCCGGCGCCACGGTGTACACGTACGGCAACTCCGAGCTCCGGGGCGGAGTGACCAAGCTCAGCCCGAAGCAGGGCGCCGTCGTGCAGCAGCAGGGCAACGGCTGGAGCCGTGACGTCTACACGGTCACGCCCGGGATCCCCGGGGACTCGGGCAGCGGGTTCCTCGACTCGAGCGGCAACGCCATCGGCGTCCTCAGCACGGTGCAGATCGCGCCGCTGGCCGCGTCGAACGGCGTGGGCGACCTCGCGCGCGAGATCACCTACCTACACGCCAACAGCTCGTTCGGCGGCGCGAACGTCGCACCGGGCACCCAGGCGTTCAACCC
Source organism: Solirubrobacteraceae bacterium (assembly GCA_033855795.1). GTDB lineage: Bacteria > Actinomycetota > Thermoleophilia > Solirubrobacterales > Solirubrobacteraceae > JALYZC01. The sequence goes on from JAWVFS010000040.1 coordinate 5,201, forward strand.
GAGTCTGGTCGGCGCCATCGCCGGCGCCTGAGCCGTCCGCGGCACCGGCACGGCGGGTACAGTGCCCGCCGTGCCGGCGCGCCGCATCGTCACGCTGCCCGGGGACGGGATCGGGCCGGAGATTCTGGCCCCGACACTGGATGTCCTGCGGCAGCTCGGCGAGTTCGAGGTCGAGGAGCACGTCTTCGGCGGCGCCGCGATCGACGCGCACGGCACCGCGCTGCGAGACGAGACGCTCGAGGCATGCCGCCGGGCCGACGCCGTCCTGCTCGCGGCGGTCGGCGGCCCGCGCTGGGACACGACCGACCCGGCCGCTCCGCGGCCTGAGCAGGGCCTGCTGGGCCTGCGCAAGGGCCTCGGGCTGTACGCGAACCTGCGGCCCGTCCGGCCGTTGCCGGCGCTCTATGACGCGAGCCCGCTGCGCCGTGAGGTGATCGAGGGCACGGACCTCCTGGTGGTGCGCGAGCTCACGGGCGGGATCTACTTCGGCGAGAAGACGCGCACGGCCGAGGCCGCCACCGACGTGTGCAGCTACACCGTCGAGGAGGTCGAGCGCATCGCGCGAACGGCCTTCGGCGCCGTGCGCTCGCGGGTGACCAGCGTGGACAAGGCCAACGTGCTCGAGACCTCGAGGCTGTGGAGGGAGACCGTGACCCGAGTGGGCGCCGAGGAGTTCCCGGCCGTGGAGCTCGAGCACCTGCTGGTGGACAACACGGCGATGCAACTCGTGGCGGCCCCGCGCCACTTCGACGTGATCCTCACCGAGAACATGTTCGGGGACATCCTCAGCGACGAGGCGGCGATGCTCACGGGGTCGATCGGCCTGCTGCCGAGTGCGTCACTCGGCGCCGACGGGCCCGGAGTGTTCGAACCCGTGCACGGCTCGGCGCCCGACATCGCCGGGTCGGGGCGGGCCAACCCGCTCGCGATGTTCCTGTCCGCCGCACTCATGCTCCGCCACGGTCTCGGTATGCAGGATGAGGCCGCCGCTCTAGAATCGGCCGTCGACCGCGCGCTGGACGCCGGTCTGCGAACCCCCGACCTGGGCGGGACGGCCACGACGGCCGAGGCCACCCGGGCGGTGCTCTCACAGCTCCAAGGAGACTGACGTGGACCAAGCCGACCTCATCTGGATGAACGGAGACTTCGTCGCCTGGGAGGACGCCAAGGTCCACGTACTCACGCACGGCCTGCACTACGGCACGGGCGTCTTCGAGGGCATCCGAGCCTACGAGACCGATCTGGGTACGGCGATCTTCCGCCACGACGATCACCTCGACCGGCTGTTCCGCTCGGCCGGGCTCTACTACATGCCGATTCCCTACACGCTCGTGGAGCTGCGGGCGGCGACGCACGAGCTGATCGCGCGCAACGGCCTGCGCTCGTGCTACATCCGCCCGATCGCGTTCCGCGGCTACGGGCAGATGGGTCTGTATCCGCTGGACGCGCCGGTGGACGTGTCCATCGCCGTGTGGGAATGGGGCGCCTACCTCGGCGAGGCGGGCAAGCAGGGGGGCATCCGCGCCAAGGTGTCCTCGTGGCGGCGCATCAGCGGCGACTCGCTCATTCCGCACGCGAAGGCGTCGGGGCAGTACCTCAACAGCGTGCTGGCGAAGATCGAGAGTCAGAAGGCCGGTTACGAGGAGGCGATCCTGCTCGACGACATCGGCCACGTGTGCGAGGGCTCGGGGGAGAACATCTTCGTCGTCCGCGACGGCGAGATCGCGACGCCGCCGTCGACGGCCGGGATCCTGGACGGGATCAACCGGCGATCCGTCAAGACGATCGCCAAGGACCTCGGCCACACCGTGGTGGACCGCGACATCGATCGCGGTGAGCTCTACATGGCCGACGAGGTGTTCCTCACCGGGACGGCGGCCGAGCTCGTGCCCGTCCGGGAGATCGACGACCACACCGTGGGCGGGGGCGAGCCGGGGCCCATCACGCGTGAGTTGCAGCACGCCTTCGACGACGCCCTGCACGGCCGCACCGACCGCTACCGCGACTGGCTCGACGTGGTCAAGGTCCCCACGAAGGCCGCCTGAGCGCGCTACCCTCAGGACCCATGTCACGGGTGCCTGCGTGCCGGCGAATTATCCCCGCGGTCCAGCGCTGACGCTGGCCGCTGCCGGAATTCGCCCTTCCAGCACGAAAGGACTCCCGTGACCCCCACACCGATCCAGCTCTACGACACCACGCTCCGCGACGGCATGCAGGGCGAGGGCATGTCGCTGTCCGCCGGCGAGAAGCTGCGCGTGGCGCACCGGCTCGACGAGCTGGGCATCGACCTCATCGAGGCCGGCTTTCTCTCGTCGAACCCGAAGGAGGTCGAGTTCTTCGCGCTGCTCGAGCGCGAGACCTTCAGCCATGCCCAGATCGCCGCGTTCGGCATGACCCGACGGCGCGACGCGAACGCGTCCGAGGATGCCGGGCTGCGAGGGCTCGCCGACTGCTCCGCGCCGGTCTGCACGCTGGTCGGAAAGACCTGGAGCCTGCACCTCGAGAAGGTCGTGCGCGTCGACCGCGAGGAGAACCTCCGCATGATCGCCGAGTCCGTCGGCTTCCTGGTCGAGCAGGGCAAGCGCGTCGTCTACGACGCCGAGCACTTCTTCGACGGCTGGCGCGACGATCGCGACTATGCGCTGGCCTGCCTTCGCGCGGCTGCCGGCGCCGGAGCCGAGACCGTCGTGCCCTGCGACACCAACGGCGGCTCGCTGCCGCCCACCATCCACGAGGCGATGCGCGACGTCGTGGCCTCCCTGGCCGAAGGTGGGGCGCAGATCGGCATCCACTGCCACAACGACGCCGAGTGCGGCGTGGCGAACTCGCTCGCCGGCGTGCGCGAGGGCGCCACGCACGTGCAGGGCACGATCAACGGCTACGGCGAGCGTTGCGGGAACGCCAACCTCGTATCGGTCATCCCCAACCTTCAGCTCAAGCTGGGCTACGACTGCCTTCCGCCCGAGCGGCTCGGGCGGCTGACGGAGACCGCGCATTACGTCGCCGAGCTGCTCAACTTCACGCCGGACCCCGACCAGCCCTACGTCGGAAAGAACGCGTTCGCCCACAAGGGCGGCATGCACGTCGCCGGGGTGAATGCGGACCCGGCCACCTTCGAGCATCTCGACCCCGCCGAGGTGGGCAACCGCCGCGACCTGATCGTCTCCGAGCTGTCGGGCAAGGGCACGGTGCAGGCGCGCGCCCGCGCCGCCGGCCTCGAGCTCGACGACGAGGCCGCCCACCGAGTGGTCGAGCGCATCAAGGACCTCGAGCACGAGGGCTATCACTACGAGGCGGCCGACGGCTCGTTCGAGCTGCTGCTGCGCAAGGAGACCGGCGACTACGAGCCGCTGTTCCGGCTCGAGTCGTGGCGCGCGATCGTGGAGAAGCGCGCCGACGGCAAGGTGGAGACCGAGGCCACGATCAAGATCTGGGTCGGCGGCGAGCGCTACGTGCGCACCGCGGAGGGCAACGGCCCGGTCAACGCTCTCGACCAGGCGCTGCGGGAGGCGATCGCCGAGATCTACCCGCACCTCAAGGACATCGACCTCGTCAACTTCAAGGTCCGGATCCTCGACGAGAGCAAGGGCACGGGCGCAATCACCCGCGTGCTGCTCGACGCCTCCGACGGCACCGACGTGTGGGGCTCGATCGGGGTGTCGGAGAACGTCATCGAGGCATCGTGGGAGGCGCTCGTCGATTCGCTGGAACGGGGAATGCAGGAACCGAAGTCGTCGGTCGTCAGTCGTCAGTCGTCAGAGACGGCCGCCGACACTTGATGGCCGGCGACTCGCCGATCCCGCTGGCGCAGCCGGTCCTGGGCCCCGAGGAGGAGGCCGGGGTGCTCGAGGTGCTGCGCTCCGGACAGCTCTCGCTGGGGCCGCGGCTGCCGGAATTCGAGGCGGCGTTCGCCGACTGGCTCGGCGCCGCGCACGCGAGTGCCGTGTCGAGCGGCACGGCGGGCCTGCACCTCGCGCTCCGCGCCGCCGGCGTGAGCGACGGCGCCGAGGTCGTGACCTCCCCGTTCTCGTTCGTCGCCTCGGCCAACGTGGTGGTCTACGAGCGGGCCCGCCCCGTGTTCGCCGACATCGACCCGGTGACGCTCAACCTCGACCCGGACGCCGCCGCAGCCGCGATGACCGACCGGACGGCCGCGCTCCTGCCGGTCCACATCTTCGGCTATCCGGCCGACCTGCCCGCCATCGAACGCCTCGAGCACCCGATCGTCGAGGACGCATGCGAGGCGCTCGGCGCCGTGCACGCGGACGGCACGCGCGTGGGCGCCCGCGGCCACCCCGCCGTGTTCGGGTTCTACGCCAACAAGCAGCTCACCACCGGGGAGGGTGGCATGGTGACGGTGGGCGACGCGGAGCTCAAGGAGCGCATCGACTCCGAGCGCAACCAGGGCCGCGCGCCGG
>JAWVFS010000041.1:0-6237 GCA_033855795.1 Solirubrobacteraceae bacterium
CTTGAGAAGAGGGAGATCCTCGTGCAGCGCCATGAGAGAGGCGACGATCGCGATGTTGGCGGCGAGGTCTAGGCATGCGACACCCGCCAGGGCAAGATCGAAATCAAGTCCCTCCGTCCCCACGTACGGTGTTAGTGCAGCAAGCGCGACACCCGCGAGCCACGTCGGCGCCACCGCTCCCAAACAGTTAGTCGCCAGTGGGGCGAGTGCGAACCTCCCCCAGGCCCACGCGGCGAGCTCCGAGCTCAGAGCAATGAAGGCCCCGGCGGACGGACCGAGCACCGCCGCGCCGAGCAAGCAGCAGAGGAAGGATCCGGAGACCCACAATCGACCTGCGAACCGGACATCGGTGATGTTGGACGCGGCAGCTCCTGCAACGAGCACCAGCGTCAGAGGGTCAAGGATGCGGCCGTCGGCATTGAGCGCCGCAACTGTGAGCACCGGGATCAGCCCTCCCAGGGCGATCGCGGTGGTCGCGGTCGGGTGCCGTCGTCTCAGCCCCTCCTCCACGCTTGCAACTTAGCGCTACGGACGAGCGGTTGATGCACCGTGCGCTACCGTCCTCCCCATGCCACCGCTCCTCTGGGACCGCCGCCCCGATGGCCTTCGCGCCCCGGCGTTGGTGTGCGCGTTCAAGGGGTGGAATGACGCGGCAGATGCGGCGTCGACGGCGGTGACCTTCGTCGGGTCGGCGCTCGATGCCGAGCGGTTCGCTCGGATCGATCCCGAGGACTTCTACGACTTCCAGAACACGCGTCCGCTGATCCGACTGACCGAGGGGCAGACGCGCGAGATCACCTGGCCGGAGGTCGAGATCTACGAGGCGCGCGTGCCGCTGGCGCCGCGTGACCTGATCCTGCTCGTCGGCTCGGAACCGTCCTATCGCTGGCGCACGTTCAGCGGGCTGATCGTCGACCTCGCGGAGGCCATGGGCGTGCAGCTCGTCGTCACGCTGGGGGCGCTCCTGGCGGACGTGCCGCACACCCGGCCGGTCGGCATCACGGGACTTGCCTCCGACGGCACGCTCGTCGATCGCCTCGGCCTGAGTTCCGCAACCTACGAGGGCCCGACCGGGATCACCGGCGTGCTGCACGGCGCGTGCGCCGAGGCGGGGATCCCGTCGGCCAGCCTCTGGGCCACGGTGCCGCACTACATCGCCGCCACGCCCAACCCGAAGGCCTCGCTGGCCCTCGTGCGCCGGCTCGAGGGCCTCGTCGGGGTCTCCGTCGACGCGGCCGAGCTCGAGGGCAGCTCGGCGGAGTACGAGCGCCAGGTCAATCTCGCCGTGCAGAGCGACCCCGATGTGCAGGCCTTCGTCGAGCGCCTCGAGCAGGCCGCCGACGACGACGAGCCGAACCTCGACCCCGGCGACGTTCCCAGCGGCGACACGATCGCCCGCGAGTTCCAGCGCTTCCTGCGCCAGCGCGGGGACGACGGCGGCCGCTGAGCTACTTCTCCGCCGCGGGGCAGATGATGCGGAAGTCGCAGGTCGAGCAGGCCGCGTAGGAAGGCGTCGGCTCGAACCCCTGGGCCAGGATGCCCTCCGCCACCTCGAGCACGGTCTCCATGATCCAATCGCGGTCGTGCTCGTCGCGTTCAACCGGGACCTTCTCGTCGTCGAGCAGGTAGTAGTAGGCCTGGTGCGAGGCATCGAGCTGCCACGCCTCGCGCGCGCCGACCGCATACAGCGACAGCTGCACGTCCTCTCGCAGCTGGGCCGCGGTCTTGGGCCGTCCGGTCTTGTAATCGATAAGCTCGTAACCGCCGTCCGGAAGGCGGTCGACGCGATCCACACGGCCGCGCAGCAGATGCGGACCGAGCGGGAACGAGAACGAGCGCTCGAACCACAGCGGCTCCGCCGGGTCGGTCTGGAAGCGCTCGAAATAGCGCGTCAGCGCGTTCCCGGCCTTCTCGCGCAGCTGGCGCTCCTCCTCAGAACCCCCGAAGCCGTTGCGGCGCCACCCCGCGTCCAGCAGGCCGAGCAGCTCGGCGAGCGTCTGCCCCCCGCCCGCGGCGTGGAAGCGCTCGAGAACCTGGTGGACGAGGATCCCAAAGCGCTGGTGGATGGTCGGCTCGGTCGGGATCCGGAAGACGCGCGCGAACTTGTAGCGCAGGGGACAGATCCGGTAGGTCTCGACGTCGCCGGCCGACAGCACCAGACCCTCCCCGCGCCGCGGCAGGAACGCCTCCAGCGACGGCTCTTCGCGCGCCGCCACGGCCGCCGCGCGCCGTCGCTCGCTGCGCTCCGTATCGAGCACGTAGTCGTCGAGCGCGCTCGTCTGGAAGATCTCGCGCTGCTCGGCTGTCACGGCGCGGCCCAACCGTGCGTTGATCTCCGGCAGCGCGTCCTCCACCGACTGCTCTGCCTGGCGCTCGATCAGAGCCGCGAGCTTGATGAGCTCGAGGTAGCGCACCACCGCGTGCGAGACGTCGAGGTCGGTGTCGAAGCGCAGCTCGCCCAACCGTCCGGCCGTGCGCGCCACGGTCTCCAGTAGCTCCTCGCGCAGCATGCGGAAGGTCGCGTGCAGCGACTCGGCGGGGCCGAACAGCTCCTCCTCGCGCTCCTCCCAGTCCGCCCCGAGCGCCGCTCGAGCCGTCTCGGCGAATGGTGACGGCGGCTGCTCGTCACCGCGGTCCGAGCGCGCCGCGTAGGAGAGCACGAGCCGGGTTCGTGCGCGCGTCATCGCCAGCGCGAGCAGGCGCCGCATCTCGGCCACGTGCGCCTCACGCGAGTCGGGCGGCAGCGATTCGTGCAGCAGCGCATCGGGAATCGACGCCGGCGCGCGCCGGCGCGCGCCGGGCATGCGCGCCGACTGCAGGCCGAGGACGTAGGCGTGCTCGAACTCCAGGCCCTTGGCGTCGTGCATGGCCATCACGCGCACGCCGGCCGCTTCGCCGCCGCCCGTCGCCTCCTCCTCGCGCAGTCCGGCCTCGGCAACCGCGGCGATGTAGCGCGCGAACTCCCGGGGCGTCGCCTGCGGCGCGCGCCGCACGTAGGCCGAGGCCATCTCGCCGAACTTGGCCAGGTTGACGAGACGTTCGACGACGTCGGCCTGCGCGGCGAACAGCTGCTGGCGGCGCAGCCCGAGGCGCTCGATCAGCCGGTGCACGAACAGATCGGGCCGGGTGGTGTCGAGCGCGGCCGAGGCCGAGCGGTACCGCTTGAGGAACTCGAGGATGCGCTCGCGCGCTTCGGGCGGGATCTGCGGCGACTCGGTCGCCGCCACCAGGGCCGAGACCATGTCGAGCTTGCGCCGGCGCGAGATCTGGATGCAGCGGGCGAGGTCGATCGAGCGCAGCTCAACCGGCGGGCGCGCGAGCGCCCGCACCACGGCGCCGGCGTCGCCCGGGTCGGCGAGCAGGCGCAACCAGGCCAGGACGTCGCGGATCTCCGCGCGCTGGAAGAACGCCGCCGCGCCGACCAGACGGTGGGGCACGGCGCGCTCGTCGAGCGCCACCGCGACCGCCTGGCCCTCGCGGCGCACGGAGCGCACGAGCACGCACACCGACTCCGGCGCCACACCGCCGGCGAGCAGCGCCTCGACGTCGGCGGCGACGCTCTGCGCCTGGGCGCGCTCGTTGTCGCAGCGCCAGAACGCCACCTCCCCACCCTCGCTCCCGGTGGGAGCCCGCTCGAGCTCGGCCACGGGCTCGACGACGGCCCGGGCCGCGGTCAGGATCGGCGTGCCGCACCGCAGGCTGCGCTCCAGCCGCACGACCCGCGGAGCCGGCCGCTCGGCGAGCACGGCTCGGACGTTCGCTCCCGCCGCCGCCCGGAAGCGCTGGATCGCCTGGTCCGGGTCGGACGCCGCTACGAGGGTCGCTCCACCACCGGCGAGCGCCCTCGCCACCGACGCCGGAGCCAGGTCGAGCTCCTCGAGCTCGTCCACCAGCACGTGATCGAACCGGGCGAGAAGCCGAGGCCTCGCCTCGGACCCCTCGGCCAGCAACGCGTGCGCGCGCAGGACGAGGTCGCCGGTGTCGAGCATCCCCATGTCGCTCAGCAGGGCGTCGTGCGCCCGGTAGACCGCCGCAAATTCGCGCTCCTGCTCCGCCGCCTCCCCGTCCGGGAGCCCCGCCGCCCATTCCGCGTACTCCTCGACCGTGACGAGCTCGGCCTTCAGCCGGTCGATGCGCTCGATGAACGACGCCAGCAGCGCGGCCGGGTTGCCCTGGAAGTCGTGGCTGCGCAGCGGCAGCTCGTCGATGCGCTCGAGGAGCAATGCGAGCCGGTCCGCCCCGCTCGCCGCCGCCGCGAACGGATCGAGTCCGGCCGCCGGTGACTCCCCGCGCAGCAATCGGGCGCACAGCTCGGGCACGGACGCCACGGCCAGCTCCTCGTACGCGCGCTCGATGACTCCCTCCACCTGGGTGCGCAGCGCGGCCGCCGTGCCGGCGCTGGAGGCCAGCAGGGCGATCCGCTCGGGCGCCACGCCCTGCTCGACCAGCCACCCGAACCGCGCGATCAGGGCACGGGTCTTCCCGGTCCCCGCCCCGCCGAGCAGCAGCAGCGGTCCGTCGGTGTGCACGGCGGCCTCGCGCTGTGCGTCGGTGAGGTCGTGGAGAGGATCGGACACCGCCCTAGGATATGACCGGATGGCGCGTTCTGAGACCGACGGCCTCGCGGGCTCGGACGGCGCCCACGCCGACTGGCTCGATGCCTGCCGGCGGGCGACCGCGGGGCTGCGCGCGATGCTCATCGACTATCCGACCACGCGCGAGCGCGCCGAGGAGACCGGCAGCCGCGGTGAGGGCGGCGACCGGACGCTCGTCATCGACGAGGCCGCCGAGGATCTCGTGTTCGCCGAGCTCGACGGGCTCTACGCGTCCGGTCGGCGCTTCGTCGCGATCTCCGAGGAGCGCGGTGAGGTGGATTACGGCGACCCGGCTGTGCGCGTCGTGATCGATCCGATCGACGGCTCGCTGAACGCCAAACGGGGCCTGCCCCACCACTGCCTGTCGATCGCGGTCGCGGAGGGCGGCACGATGGCCGACGTGGTGTTCGCATATGTCCACGACCTCGGCCCGGATGAGGAGTGGGTGGCCTCGCGCGGCGGCGGGGCGTACTTCGACGGTCGCGCCCTCGACACCACCCCGCGCGAGCGCCGAGCGGACGGCGACAAGCTGGAGGTCCTCGGGATCGAGTCGGCCGATCCACGCTGGGTGGCCGAAGCCGCCGACGACCTGCGCGACGCCGCGCATCGACTGCGCGCGCTCGGCTCGATCGCGATCTCCCTCTGTCAGGTCGCGGCGGCTCGCTTCGACGGCATGGTCACCCTCAAGCGCTGCCGCGCCGTGGACGCCGCCGCCGGTCAGCTGATCGTCCGCGAGGCCGGCGGCCTGGTCGCCTTCACCGGCTACGAGGATCCACTCGCGGCTCCGTTGGACCTGGTGCCGCGCTCACCCGTCATAGCCGCCCGCACGGAGCGCGCGCTGACCGAGCTGCGCGCACTCCCGCGGGCCTGAGTGCCCCTCCCCAGGGGCGCCCGCTCAGCTGTGATGGCTGGAGCAGTAGGCGTCGCGCGAGACCTGGCCGGGCAGGGCCGGCAGGGTCGGCGACAGGATCTTGATGAGCTGGGCCTGGCTGGCGGCGTAGTCCTCGATCTGCTGGGCCACCACCGCGCGAGCCGCGGCGTTGGGCGCGCTCACAAGCCGCTCGGCGTTGCGCCATGCGACCTCGCGCCAGGCCACGATCGCCTGGAAGAAGGTCTGGTAGCCGAGCGACGTCAGCGGCGCCGGCAGCGTGAGGTTGATGCTGGGATCGAACCGCTGCGCGCCCTCTGTGATGGCCGGCGCGTACGCGTTGTACAGGATCTGGTTGACCTTGTCGTGGTCCGGCTTGCGGCTCGAGCCGTCGGGCTTCACCAGGCCGATCGCCGCGAGCACGAACGGGAGGTCGCGCTGGACGTGCGCGTTGACGCCGAGCAGGAGGTCGCCCTCGCCGGTCACCTGCTTGGTCGTGGCCGCGTTGAGCGCGATCTGCCACGCCCGCGGCACGTTGCCCATGTCGCCGCGGTTGTAGGCGTCCATCGGCGTGAAGTAGTACCTGGCGAAGACCGCGTCCTCGTGGTTGACGAAGGCGTTGTCCTCGAAGAAGTTCGGGTCGCTGACCGCCTGGCGGTACTGCTGGGTGACGCGGAGGTAGAGCAGCGAGAAGAGGACGCGGTGATCGCAGGACGACGCCAGGGGGTTGAACCGCCGGGTCATCTCGCGGATCGTCGCGTCGACGCACGTGAC
>JAWVFS010000042.1:0-9197 GCA_033855795.1 Solirubrobacteraceae bacterium
GCCGGCGCGCGCGCGAACATCGCGCCGCCCGGCCGGTCGAGGTTGCCGGTCAGGACGTTGACGACGTCGACCAGCCACGAGGCGAGCGAGCCGTACTCCTGCGTGCAGGTGCCGATCCGCCCGTAGACCGCGGCGGAGGGCGCCGCGGCCAGCTCGCGAGCCATGCGACGGATCTCGTCGGACTCGATCCCGCACGCCGGCGCAACCACCTCGGGCGCGAAGGGCTCGGTCAAGGCGAGCACCTCGTCGAGCCCGGCGCAGTGGTCGGCCAGCGGGCCCGGATCGGCGAGACCCTCCTCCACCAGGACGTGGGCGATCGCGATCAGCAGGTGCGCGTCAGTCCCGGGCCGGATGAAATGGTGCTCGTCGGCCGCCTCGGCGGTGCGCGAGCGTCGCGGGTCGATCACCACGACCTTGCCGCCGCGGGCGCGGATCGCGCGCAGCCGCCCACGCATGTCGGGCGCGGTCAGCAGGCTGCCATTGGAAGCCAGGGGATTGGCGCCGAGGATCATCAGATGGTCGGTCCGGTCCACGTCGGGCACGGGCACGCTGAACCCGGTGCCGAACATCAGGCCCGAGGCGAACTGCTTGGGGTACTGGTCGACGGTCGAGGCGGAGTAGATGTTGCGCGACCCGAGCGCCTTGAGGAACACGCGGCCGTACAGGACCGGGGCGAGGTGGTGGGCCGCGGGGTTGCCGATGTAGACGCCCACGGCGTTGCGGCCGCCGTCACGCAGGATCGGCGTCAGGCGCTCGTCGATCTCGGCGAAGGCCTCGTCCCAGCCGACGGGCTCGAAGTCCCCGCTCGCGGTGCGGCGCATGGGCGTGCGCAGGCAGTCTGGATCCTCGTGCAGCGCCTTGAGCGCGACGCCCTTGGGGCACAGGTACCCGTGCGAGAACACGTCGTCGGCGTCGCCGCGGACGGCCGTCACGTCGCCGTTGGACGTGGTGATCTCCAGCCCGCAGGTCGCCTCGCAGAGAGGGCAGGTGCGGTAGGAGATGCGCTCGGACGGCATGGTGCTCTGCAAGCCTACGCCGCCACCGTGGCGGGCGCGGTGCGAAGGCGCACGGGCCGGCGGCGCTCGAGCACCACCTCGCCTCCGTGCGCGGGCACGAGCGTGACGTGGCGCAGGCGCGCGGCCTCTGGCTCGGGGGAGGAGGGGATGAGGTCGGCGGCGGGCAGGATCGTCTCCAGCACGACCTTCATCTCCAAGCTGGCGAAGCTCGCCCCCAGGCACCGGCGGACGCCTCCGCCGAAGGGGATCCACGTGTACGGATCGGGCTGCGCCCCATCGAGGAACCGCTCGGGACGGAACGCGTCGGGGTCCTCGAATGCTCCGGGTCCGGTCTGGACCAGCGTGATCATCGGGACGACCATCACACCGGCCGGGAGGTCGTAGCCGCCCAGCCGGGCCGGGGCGGCGAGCGTGCGGGCGACGTCGATCACGACCGGCCGCGAGCGCAGCGTCTCCTTGACGACGGCGTCCACGTAGGTGTCCTCGCCGGCGTCGGCCTCCTCTCGCAACCGCGTCATCGCGGGCGGGTGGCGCACGAGCCGCTCGAAGGCCCAGGCGAGCGCGGTCGCGGTGGTCTCGTGCCCGGCGATCAGCAGGGTCATCAGCTCGTCACGCAGCTCGGCGTCGGTGAGGCCATCGCCGTCCTCGCCCTCGACCGCGAGCAGCAGCGCGAGCACGTCGTCGTGCTCGACGCCGCCGGCCTGCGCCCGGCGGCGGGCGATCTGTTCGAAGATGATCTCGTCGGCCGCGGCGCGGGCGCGGAGGTAGCGGCCCCACGGGCTGCGCGGGCCGAGGTCGACGCGCGTGAACGGAAGTGTGCCGTGGATCATGTTCACGTTGATCATGCGCACCAGCGCCTCGCGCAGACGCGCGAGGAGGCCGGGGTCCTCGATCCCGAACACGGCGCGCAGGATCACCTCGAGCGTGATCTCCTGCATCCGCGGGCGCAGCGCAAACGACCGGCCGAGCGGCCAGCGCTCGAGCTCGCGTGCCGCGATGTCGGCGATCACGTCGCGATAGCGCGTGACGCTGCGTCCGTGGAACGGCGGGAGCATCAGCTTCCGCATGCGGAGGTGATCGTCGCCGTCGAGCAGCAGGACCGAGCGCGGCCCGAGGATCGGCTCCATGAACTGGTTCGCCTCGCCGGCGCGGAACACCTCGGGGTCGCCGGTGAAGATCTCGCGGATGACCTCCGGGTCGCACACGTACACGAGCGTGTCGAACGGGTAGTAGCGCAGCGTGAAGAGATCGCCGTAGCGCGCGCGGCAGCGCCGCATGTACCCCATGGCGTCGCGGGCCAGCTGGGCGGTCTGGGCCGCCTTGGGGAGCCGAGGGCCGGGCGGGAGGCTCATGGCGCTGCCGGGATTCTACGCCGGGTGCACCGGCCCCACACTCAGTGTCACCACACGGCGACGTGGCGTTCCATCACGCCGTACCCCTCGGCGAGCTCCACGCCGCCGGGCAGCGTGCCTCGGTTGGTGCCGAACGGCTGCTCGTACTCGGAGCGGAAGATCAGGAGGTTGTCGTGACGAGCCCGCATCGCGCCGGCCGTGAACTCCAGGGCTCCGCCCTCGGCGAAGGACACCGCGCCGAGGTCCGCGGCGAAGGAGACCGGACCGACCTCGCGCGCCGTACCGCCCGCCCACACGGTGCGCTCGCTCGCCGTCGGCGAATCGTGCACCCCGGCGACGAGGTTCCAGGCCACCGGCGCGCCGTCGCCCGCCGTCGTGCCCACGCCGGCCGACCAGCGCCAGGCGGTGTGGCGGTCGTGGTAGCCGGCGCTGTCATCGATCAGGGCGGTTGCGTCCACCCCGCGGGCCTCGCCGTCCACCCGCACGGTCCCGCGAGCGCGCACGGGCGCGCGCTTTCGCGTCCATGCGTAACCGCGGCCGTCGGGCGTGACGACCTCGACGTCCTGCGACCCCGTGTCGTCGAGCACGATGTCCATCTCGACTCCGCCGTCCCGCACGCGCACCCGGTCCTCGCCCAGGTCCACGCGGTCGCCGCGCAGGCGCGTGCGCTCGTGCAGGCGGTCGCGGTCGCGCTCCCACACCGCCCACCAGCTCTGGCGAACCGGACCGATGCGCGCCACGCCGGCGCACAGCATCAGGTCCGCGGCGTAGACGCCGATGTAGCGCCAGCGCTTGAGCATTCGGCCTCGCCGGAACATCGGCATCCGGCCCGGTGGGAGCGGGATGTCGGCGGGCCGATCGGGCCCCGGTCCGCGGTAGGGCGTCTGCAGGCTCATTCCGCCGGTGTGGCTATCCTTGGCATTGACTGACTGGTCAATCCAATTAAGCCGAGGGGGAGACTCAGCTCGATGCGAGCGGCCGCGGTCCAGCTCACCGCCACGGAGGATACGGCGCGCAACCTCGCCGCCGCGGACCGCCTCGTGCGCGAGGCCACGGCGCAGGGCGCGCAGCTCGTCGTGCTGCCCGAGAAGTGGACGGTGCTCGGCTCGGACGCCGCCATGGACGCCGCCGCCGAGCCGCTCGACGGACCGACCCTGACCTGGGCGCGCGGGGTCGCGAGGGAATTCAGGATCGACCTCGTGGCCGGCTCGATCGTCGAACGCCGCGCCGGGCACGAGCGTCACGGCAACACCAGCGTGCACATCGATCCCGACGGCGAGGTCCGGGCCGTGTACCGCAAGATCCACCTGTTCGACGTCGAGGTCGGCGGCCGCGTCTACCGCGAGTCCGACAGCGATGAGCCGGGAGAGGAGATCGTCCTCACGGAGCTGGCCGGCGGAGTCCCCCTGGGCATGATGGTCTGCTACGACGTGCGCTTCCCCGAACTGTCGCGAATCCTCGCCGTCCGCGGCGCGCGCGTCCTCGCCGTACCCGCGGCCTTCACGCTCCCGACGACCCGCGCGCACTGGGAGCCGCTCGTGCGGGCCCGCGCCATCGAGAACCAATGCTTCGTCGTCGCCGCCAACCAGGTCGGCCGCCATCCCGGCGACTACGAGTCCGGGGGCCACTCGCTGATCGTCGACCCGTGGGGCGAGGTGCTCGCGCAGGCGGGCGAGGAGAGCGAGGGTGTGATCGTGGCCGACCTCGACTTCGCGCGCCAGGACGAGGTGCGCGCGACGCTTCCCGCCCTGGCCAACCGGCGACCCAACGTCTACCGCTGGCCCGAGGAGGCGCGGGTCTGATGGCCCTTCCCCGCAGCCAGGCCGCACTGGACAAGCGCCGCACGATCCTCGACGCCGCGGTCCGCGTGTTCGCGCGACAGGGCTTCCATGGCTGCCGCGTGTCGGACATCGCCGACGAGGCCGGGGTGGCGTATGGGCTCGTCTACCACTACTTCGACTCGAAGGACGAGGTGCTCGACACGCTGTTCCTCGAGCGCTGGGATGTCATGCTCGCCGCGATCGCCGAGGTCGACGCCCGCGAGCTCGAGCCGCGCGAGAAGCTCTACGCGATCGCGTCCTTCATCGTCGACTCCTACCGCTACGACCCGGACCTCATGAAGGTGATCATCGTCGAGGTGACTCGCGCCGCGAACTCGTTCGGCCGAACCCACCTGGACAAGATCCGCGAGGCCTACCAGGGCATCGCCGACATCGTGCAGAAGGCGCAGGATGGCGGCACGTTCAAGACCGACGTGAGCGCCCAGTTCGCGGCGCTCGCCTTCTACGGCGCGATCGAGCAGGTGCTGACCGGCTGGATCTTCGACCTGCTGCCGCGCGACGAGGAGGACTACGAGCAGGCCAAGCGCTTCGTGGTGGAAACCGTGTGCGGGGGCCTCGACGCGGCCCAGGTCTGATTTACTGCCGCCGCAGTGGAGGGAGATCTCGTCAAGCGCCTGATGTGGTCCGGCCTGCTGGCCGGCCTCGGCGCCCTCGCCAGCATCGCGACCACGCGCTTGGCCGCTGTGATTTGGCGGCGGGCGTTCGGGGAAGACCCGCCGGAATGAGGCTGCGGCGGCGCAAGGACAAGCCCGACGAGGGCGCTGAGCCGGTCGTCCGGGACGCCGAGGGCGACCCGGTCGAGGACCCGACCGTCGACGGCATCCTGCCATCGCTGGACGCAGCGGCGCAAGAGGGCGGTGAGGTCGTACCGCCGCCGCCTCCGCCGCCCCTGCCCGAGCTCGCTCCCGAGGCGCCGACCGCGGTCGTGCCCGAGCCCGTGCCTCCGGCCGAGCCCGCGGCCGAGGTGCCGCCCCCGGAGCCGGCACCGGTCCCCGAGCCGGTTCCCGCACCGGAGCCCGTCCCCGAGCCCGAGCCCGTCCCCGAGCCGCCGGCGCCCGAGCCCGTGGTCGCCGAGCCCGAGCCGCCGACGCCCGAGCCCGCGCCGCCCGTGTTCGAACCGGCGCCACCCGCCGGTCGCGATCTCCTTGCGCCGGAGGGGCGCGGCCTCGGGCGGCCCGAACTTCTCGTCGGCGCCGCCTTTGTCGGCGGCGTAGCCGTCGCCATCGTCCTGAGACGTCTTGGCCGCCGATAACGGACAACCCCAGGCTGAGAGCATCGCCGCCGCGGTGCAGGAGATCTCGGACCGCTCGACGAGGATCATCCGCGAGGAGATCGAGCTGGCGAAGGCCGAGGTCCAGCAGAAGGTGAACCGGCTGATCCGGGGGGTGGTCATCGGCACGGCGGCAGGCATCTTCATCGGCACCGCGCTCCTGTTCGTGCTCCACGGCGCCGCGTGGCTGGCGTGGTTCGAGCTCTTCGGGCCGGGTGAGTTCTTCTGGGGCTTCTTCGTCGTTGCCGGGATCCTGTTGGTGCTCGGCGGTCTCGCCGGCTGGCTCGCCGCCAAGCTGTTTCGCTCGGGCTCGCCGCCGACGCCGGACATGGCGATCGACGAGGCCAAGCGCATCCGCGAGACCGTGGAGGAGTCGGTCAGCGGCGAGCCGCGCCCCGACGCGGCCCCGGTGGGCGGCGGCGAGGTCTGATGCCGACGCGCACGCCGGAGGAGATCCGCGCCTCCATCGAGGAGAACCGCGCGCAGCTCGCCGTGGCGGCCGATCGGCTTCGGGGCGAGATCGTGCGCGCCACCGATTGGCGGGGGTTCATCTCCCGCCACCGCACGCAGGTGCTGACCGGCGCGGCGGTCGCCGGCTTCGTGCTCGGGGGCGGGCTTGCCGCCTTCGGCACCCTACGTCGGCGGCGCGGCTAGCGTACCCGCGCGCGCGGAGCCGGCAGGCGCCGTGCCGGCAGTCGCCGCGCCTTCGCGACGGGCGCCTCGAAGCGATCCTCGGCGCGGCTGGCCACCACCATCAGCGCGACCACGAGACCAAGCAGCGCGCACCACGCGCCCCCGATCACGAACACCAATTCCAGCGCTCCCATGCAGGCCTCCTCTGCCGTCAGTCCTGCGTTGCCAGGCTGGGATCGTGCCCGGAGTCGCGGACGTCACGGCGATCCCGGGAGCTTTCGCGCAGGTTCCAGGGAGATCTCACGGGTCCAGCGCGCAGATTTTCGGATGGCCGCGGTCAGCTTGCTGGTTTGTGACCTGAGCCGATCAGCACCGAGCCCGGAAAAACGATCCCGTCCTCGTCGCGGACCGCAGCCGCAGCGCCGAATTGCCTCGCACGCTCGCCGATCGCGTCGCGGACGTCGGCCTCCATTCCGTCCAGCGCGATCGCGAGGGGACCCGCGAGCTTGGGCACCCGCTCCCACCATTCATCCAGCGACCTCGCGTGCATTGGGGTGGACATCGCGTCGACCGTTACGTCCTGGAGACCACCCTCCCGCAGAACGGAAGTCAGCACGTCGGCGTCCTCGAGCGAGAACGGGCCACGGACGGTGGGCGGCGGGAATGGCACGCCGAATTGATCGCTTACCGCGTCCAGTACCAGCCCGAGCCATGGGTTGCGCTCGCGCCGATCCCAGGTCATCGTCGCATAGCGCCCTCCGCCTCGCAGCACGCGAACTGCCTCCGCAACGGTCTCGACGGGCTCCTCGACGAACATCAGGCCGTGCCGATTGATCACCGCGTCAAAGCTGGCATCCGGAAAATCAATTGCGCTCTGGTCGAACACCGCGGTGCTCACCCGAGCGTTGGCGCTCGCGCGCCTGGCTGCCGCGGCGACCATCTCAGCGGCAACGTCAGACAAGACCACGCTGCCGCTCGACCCGACACGCGGAGCGGCTGCGAGACCTGCGCCCCCGGGGCCGGCCGCCAAGTCGAGAACCCGGTCGCCCTCACCTACCCCTGCCGCATCGAGCAGCGCGCCGGTAGCCAGCGCAAGCTGCTCGTCGACGAACGCGGCATTGGCTTCCCAGCCCGGCGCGACGCTGTCCCACATGTCCGACATCGCCGCCCAGTATCCGCCTAGGCCTCGAGCAGCCGCTTCGGGACGCCGCCGACGCCGAGCAGCCCCGGCCCCACGTGGGTGCCGATGACCGGGCCGACCTCGCCGATCAACAGCGGGTCTGTTCCGAAGATCTCCTTCCCCCGCGCGGCCAGCTCGTCGGCCTGGTCGCGGGCCTGGATGTGCTGGACCATCCAGCCGTCGGCGCCGTCCTCGTAGCGGCTGCGCAGGTAGTCGACCATCCGCTCGAACGCGCGGCGTGAAGTGCGCACGCGCTCGATCGGGGTGATCTCGGACTCGACCGTCAGGATCGGCTTGATCTTCAGCGCCGAGCCCAGCCACGCGCGCGCGGCGCCCACGCGCCCGCCGCGGCGCAGGAACTCCATCGTGTCGATCGCAAACCAGACCTTCAGGCGCTCCCGGGTCTCGCGTGCCCGCGCCTCCACCGCCTCGCGGTCGCCCCCGGCGCGCGCGACCGCGGCGGCCGCGAGCATCACGAACCCGAGTCCACCGCATGCCGTGGCCGAGTCGATCACGGTCACGCGCTCCTCGCCGGTCTTCTCCTCGAGCGCCGCCTTGGCCTGTCGGGCGCTCTCGTAGGTTCCGGACATTCCCCCGGCGATGTGGATCGACACGACGTCCTTGCCGTGGGCGACCAGCGGCTCGTAGACCTCGAGAAAATCGCCGACCGACGGCTGCGAGGTCGTCGGCAGATCCGCGGATGTGCGCAGGTACTCGTAGTAGGCATCGAAGTCGGGCAGGTCGGCCTCGCGGTCCTGGCGGCCCTGCCAGTGCACGTACAGCGACACCTCGTGGATCCCGCTGGCCGCCACGACGTCCCGTGGCAGGTAGTGCGTGGTGTCGGCGACGACGGCGACCGGGCGCATGCGGCGGCCACCCTAGTGCAACGGCCCGGAGCGCGCCCGCGGGCGGTCCCGGCCGTTCGGGGCCGACTCGTCCTCGCCGGCCGAGGGCGACTCATAGACTCATCCCGTGGCGAAGACACTGCTCACCGGGGGCACCGGGTTGGTCGGGTCGCACGTGGCGCGCGCGCTGCTCGAGCGCGGCGACGACCTGCGCCTGACCGTCCGCGAGTCCTCGAAGACCGACAACCTGGACGGCCTGGACTGCGACACCGTGCGCGCGGACATCCACGACCGCCGCTCGCTCAGGCGGGCGCTCAAGGGCGTCGACCGGGTGTTTCACGCCGCTGGCTTCACGTCGCTGCGCGCGCCGGCGGCGCAGCTGTACCGAGTCAACGTCGACGGCACCCGCACGGTGCTGGAGGAGTGCCTGCGTGCCGGCGTCGAGCGTGTCGTGTACACGTCCTCGGTGGCCGCGATCGGCCCGGCCGAGCCGGGCTCGACCGCGGACGAGACGGCCGTGTTCGGAGCCGGCGCCTACGGCATCCCATACGTCAACTCCAAGCACGAGGCGGAGGTCGCCGCGCTGCGGCTCGCGGCGCGGGGTCTCCCGCTCGTGATCGTCAACCCCGCGCATGTGTTCGGCCGCGGCGACCTGTACCGATCCTCCACCGACATCGTGCGCCGCTTCCTCATGCGGCGCCTGCCGGCCTACGTGGACGGCGGCCTCAACATCGTCGACGTGGCCGACGTCGCCGCCGGGCACCTGGCCGCAGACGGGCGTGGCGTGGTGGGGGAGCGCTACATCCTGGGCAACCGCAACTACACACTCGCCCGCCTGTTCGCCGACCTCGGCCGCGTGTCGGGGGTCGAGCCGCCGGCGCTCAAGCTGCCGCTGCCCGCCGCGCTGGCGATGGCCCGTGCGGCCGAGCAGCTGCCCGGTTCGCCGGCGATCACGGCGATCGAGGTGCAGGCCGGCGCGCTCTGGTGGACGTACCGGAGCACCAAGGCCAAGCGCGAGCTCGGCTGGACGCCCGGCCACCACGAGGACACGATCGAGGCG
>JAWVFS010000043.1:0-3344 GCA_033855795.1 Solirubrobacteraceae bacterium
GCTCGAGCTTGCCGCGACCCAGCGCGACCGCGTCCGCGCCGTGCTCGGCGGCGAAGCCGACGAGCGTCTGGCCGGGCCGGCGCGCGGCGGACAGCGCCTCCAGGGCGTCGTCGGTGCGCTGGAGGCGAAGGTCGAGCTCGTCGGCCGCCTCCTTCTTCAGTTTCGTGCCGGCCGCCTCGACCGGGCGGTAGTCGGCCACGGCGGCGGCCATCAGGAGCACGTCGCAGTCCCCGAAGCGCGTCTCGCAGGCCGCCTTGAGCTCGGCCGCGGTGGCCACGTCCTCGTAGGCGATGACCGGGTTGCGCGGCAGCGCAACGTTGGCGGCGATCACGGTGACCTCGGCGCCGCGGCGCGCGGCCTCGTCGGCCAGCGCAAGACCCATCCGGCCCGAGGAGCGGTTTCCGATGAAGCGCACGGAGTCGATCGGCTCGCGCGTGCCGCCGGCGGTCACCAGCACGCGCAGCCCGTCCATCGAACGCGGGGCGCCGCTCGGCACGACCGCCTCGACGGCCGCCAGCAGCTCCGGCGGCTCGCGCAGGCGCCCCACTCCCCACTCGCCCTTGGACCCGAGCGCGCCGACCTCGGGCTCGAGCACGGTGACGCCGCGGGCCCGCAGGGTCTCGAGGTTGGCGCGCGTCGCCGCGTGCTCGTACATGGCGTCGTTCATGGCCGGCGCGACGAGCACCGGGCAGGTGGCGGCGAGGGCCGCGCTGGTCAGCAGGTTGTCCGCCAGCCCAGCCGCCAGCTTGGCGATCGTGTTGGCCGACGCCGGGGCGATCAGGTAGGCGTCGGCGTTGCGGACCAGCTCGAGGTGGTTGAGCGGGTCGTGATCCGGCGGCGGCTGGTCGGGGAACGCCCCGCGCGCGGGATCACGCTCGAAGTCGGAGGTCAGGACCGGGGCGCCGGTGAGCGCGGCGAACGAGGCCGTGCCCACGAAGCGGGTGCTCGTCTCCGTCTGCACGACGCGTACGGCGTGCCCGGCCTTGACGGCCAGGCGGACCAGCTCCAGTGCCTTGTAGGCGGCGATTCCGCCGCTGACCCCGAGGAGCACGCGTGCCATGCCGCCACCTCCAGGCTCGGACCGTCTCCTACCGGTAGTGGTACTTGATCTTGCCCGCTTCGACTTCCTCGAGTGCGATCGTGAGGTAGTTCTTGGAGCGGGTCTCGACCATCGGCGGCGGGAACTCGTCGAACGTGCCCTCGCCGAGGTTGTGGTAGTAGGAGTTGATCTGGCGGGCGCGCTTCGCGGCCACGATCACACTGGCGTAATTGGAGTCGACGACCTCGAGGAGGCGGTCGACGCGAGGAGAGATCATGCCGAGGAGTCTAGCGGGCGCTCGAGTTCACGCCGCACGATGTCCGCCAGCTCCTCGGTCGCCTGCTCCAGCCGGTCGTTGACCACGACGTATTCGAATTCCTTTTCGGCCTCGAGCTCCTCCAGGGCGGTGGCCAGGCGCGCCTCGACGTCCTCCGGCGCGTCGGTGCCCCGGCCCACGAGGCGCGCGCGGAGCGCCTCGACCGACGGAGGAGCGATGAAGACCTGCACGGCCTCGGGCATCGCCGCGCGGATCTGACGGGCGCCCTGGACCTCGATCTCGAGCACCAGGCCGGCGGCGTCGGCCATGCGCCGTTCGAGCTCGGAGCGCAGGGTTCCGTACGTGTGGCCCGAGTAGCTGGCGTGCTCGACGAACTCGCCGTCCGCGACCCGCCGGTCGAACTCCTCGTCGCCGAGGAAGTGGTAGTCGACGCCGTTGCGCTCACCCGGCCGCGGCGGGCGAGTGGTCGCCGACACCGAGAGCTCGAGCCCCGGCACGCGCTCCAGCAGCCCCCGGATCAGCGTGCCCTTGCCGACCCCGGACGGGCCGGTGATGACGAAGACGTGCCCCACGTGTGGTGAAGGGCGCGGCGCCTCGAAGTTAGCGCCGCAGCATCGCGACGAGCTCCGAGCGCTGACGCTCGGACAGGCCGCCGATGGTCTTGCTCGGGGAGATGCGGCACTGCGTGAGGACCTTGTTGGCCTTCACGCGCCCGTACTTGGGGACGGCCAGCAGCATGTCGAACACCTTGGCCGTCTCGACGTATTCCGGCGGCGAGGTCAGCAGCTGGTGGATCGAGATGCGCCCGCCCTTGAGGTCGCGCTTGAGCTGAGCCCTGCGCGTCCGGATGTCGTTTGCGCGCTTGAGCGCGTCGAGCCTCTGCATGAGGGAGCGTTCCGGCGCACCGGTGGGCTTGGTGGGGGTGTTCGTCGGCGCCGGCGCCATTGGCGCGAGTCTTACATCTTCGCTCCCCGGCCGCAAGCGAAACAGCGTGAATTCACCTTCAGCTCAACCTGAGGTCCAGTCATTGGAGACACAGAAAACCGGTGTACTGGCGGCTTGCAGCGCTTTTACTTTACCCCGGTTTTTGGTGTCTCGGTGAAACCGGTTTCCGGCGCGATTTTGGACCGCTTCGAGAGCAGATCGGCCAGCTCGCCGGCGACCCGGGCGCCCGCCCGCGGATCGCGAAAGCTCTCGGTCCCGACCGCGACGAGCGCGGCACCGGCGCGAAGCAGGCCGTCGGCGTCGCGCCCGTGCTGAACGCCTCCCATCCCAACCACCGGCACCGTCACCCGGGATGCCACCTCCCGAACCTGCGCCAGGGCGATCGCACGAACTGCCGGACCCGACACGCCGCCCGTCTCTCCGCCCAGCCAGGGCTCCCGCGTCCTGGGGTCCAGGGCCATCCCGCGCAGCGTGTTGATCAGCGACACAGCGTCGGCACCGGCGGCCTCGGCCGCCGCCGCCACCGCGCCGACGTCCGTCGCGTTCGGCGTCAGCTTGACGATCAGCGGCTTCCCGGTAAGCGGCCGAATGTGTTCGATCAGCGCCGCCGTCTCGCGCGGGTCGGCGCCCATGATCAGCCCGCTCTCGACGTTGGGGCATGACACGTTCAGCTCCAGCGCGGCCACCTCCTCGCGCTCGGCGAAGGCCGCGACGAGCTCCCCCACCTCGGCCCGCGTGAAGCCCATCACGTTGACGATCAGCGGCACCGGGAGCTCGGCCAACGCGGGAAGGTCGTGCTCCAGATAGCCGTGCAGTCCCCGATTGGGGAGACCGATGGAGTTGATCAGTCCGGCCGGCTGCTCCCACAGCCGCGGCGGCGGGTTGCCCTGACGCGGGTCGAGGGTGACGGTCTTGGACACGAAGGCCGCGAACGGGAAGTCCGCCAGCACGGCGTCCCCGAACGTGCGGCGCGCCGCGATCGCGTCGAACGTGCCCGAACCGTTGACGATCGGGTGCGCCAGCTCGATGCCGCAGAAGTCGATCAATGCCCCGACCCCGCGACGAGCGCGGTTTCCAGCTTGG
>JAWVFS010000044.1:0-2688 GCA_033855795.1 Solirubrobacteraceae bacterium
CGCACCTCCTCGCCCACCGGGTCGCGGAGCTCCCGGGGCCGTCCGACCCCGACCTTGACGAACAGGCGATTCTCGTGGTCGAGCGGATCGAACAGATCGGGATGCCGGGTGAGCATCTCGGCCTTGCCGAGGACCAGGATGCTGGACGGGTTCATCGCGAAGTGGAAGCGGCCGACGATTCGCTCCTGGGTCTCGGCATGGAAGTACATGAGCGTGTTGCGGCACAGCAGCAGGTCGATGCGCGAGATCGGGGCGTCCTGGACCAGGTCGTTGCGCCCGAAGATGATCGAACCGCGCAGGTCCTTGCGGAACACGAAGCGGTCGTCCTCCTCTGCGAAGTACCGCTCGCGCAGCGCCTCGGGCACGTCGGCCGTCTCCTTCGCGTCGTATGAGCCGTGGCGCGCCTGGGTCAGCGCCTCCTCGTCCACGTCCGTCGCGTAGATCTTCACCCGGGAGACGAAATCCTCGGGCCCCATGGCCTCGGCGAACATCATCGCCACGCTGTAGGCCTCCTGGCCCGCGGCGCAGCCGGCCGACCACACGCGGATCGCCTTCCCGCCGCGCTTCGCCTCCAGGATCCCGGGCAGCGCCTGGGCCGTCAGGTGGTCCCATGCCTCCCGGTCACGGAAGAACGCCGTCACGTTGATCAGGATCGTGTTGAAGAGCGCCTCGAATTCGTCCGGGTGCACCTCGAGGTAGTCGATGTACTCCGTGAACCCCTCAACGCCCACCTCGTGCATACGCTTGGTGACACGCCGGTTGACGCTCGCAGGCTTGTAACCCGAGAAATCGAAGGCGCGGGTGCGTGCCAGGTAGTCGATCAGCGCGTCGAAGCCAGACTGCTCGTTCATCTCGCTCCATCCCTGCGCTCGGTCACCAGCGAGGTCAGCGCCTCCGCGATCTGGTCGAGGGGTAGCACGAAATCGACTGCGCCCGCCTCGATCGCGGCGCCGGGCATGCCGAAGAAGTCCGACGTCGCCTCGTCCTGTGCGATCACGGTGCCGCCCCTGCGCTTGATCGCCTCGACGCCGAGCGACCCGTCGGAGCCGGTCCCCGTGAGCACGACTCCGATGGCACGATTGCCGAAGCTCGCCGCCGCCGATTCGAACAGCAGGTCCGCCGACGGTCGCACGAAGTGCACCAGCTCCGTGCGGGTCAGCGACAGCGAACCGTCGGCGTCGACCAGCAGATGGTGGTCGGGCGGGGCGACGTGGACCACCCCCGGCTGGAAGCGCTGGCCGTCGGCCGCCTGCGTGACCGGCAGGGCGCAGCTTCGTCCCAGGATCTCGGCGAGCATGCTGCGGTGGTGGGGCTCGATGTGCTGCACGATGGCGACGGCCGCCGAGAAGTCGGCGGGCAGCTCGGAGAGCACGGACGTCAGCGCGCTCAGACCGCCCGCGGACGCCGCCACCAGCACTGCGTCCGTCACCGCCCGGTCCCGCTGACCGCTATCGGTTTCCTCCACGTGTTCAAGGTAGACGATGGGCAAGGACGGTTGGCGGTGCGCACACGGACGCCCACAGCCACGATGATCCTCGCCACGTCATGCGAATCGGCCTCTACGACCCGTTCCTGCCGGCGCTGGGAGGCGGCGAGAAGTACTTCCTCGCCATCCTCGAGGAGGCCGTGCGGCTTCCCGGCGTCGAGATCGAGCTCTACGCCCCGGAGGCGCCGGACCCCGCGGCCTGGGAGCGGCTCAACATCCGGGTGCCCGCCGACGCGTTGACCGCGGTGGTCGCGGACTCCGACGGAGTGACCGCGCGCTCAGGGGATCTCGACCTGCTCGTGGCCTTCACCAACGACGTGCCCCCGCGCAGCCACGCGCGGCGCTCGGTGGCGATGGTGCAGTTCCCAGCGGTCGCGCGCGATCGGCCTCGCGCCCGCCTGCGCGCGGCGGCCGCCGGTCTGGTGGGGCGGCGCCGGGCTCCCGCCGCGCTGGGGTCGTATGACCTCTTCCTGGTCAACTCCGAGTTCACGCGCGGATGGACGCGGCGGCGGCTGGGCGTCGAGGCCACCGTGCTCGCGCCGCCGGTCGACCCGCCGCCGCGCGCCGCCGAGGAGGCGGCCGGCGGGGAACGCGGGCGCGAGATCCTGGCCGTGGGGCGCTTCTTCCGCGGGGAGCACGACAAGCGCCAGGACGTGCTGATCAGCGCGTTCCGCCAGCTGCACGCGCTCGACTGGGAGCTTCACCTCGTGGGCGGTGCCGACGAGCGCCCGCAGACCCGTGAGCGCCTGGCCGAGCTGCGCGAGCTGGCCGGCGACCTCCCTGTCCACTTCCACGTCAATGCGTCGGGCGCCGACCTGGCCGAACGGCATGCGCGCGCCTCGCTGTTCTGGCACGCCGCCGGGTACGGCGTCGACCCCGCACGGGCGCCCGAGCGCCTGGAGCACTTCGGCATCGCCACGGCCGAGGCGATGCTCTGCGGTGCGGTCCCCCTCGTGTTCCCGGGGGGCGGGCAGGCCGAGGTCGTGCAGGACGGCGTGACCGGCGTGCACTGGCGCACACCGCCCGAGCTCGCCGCCCGGACGCGAGCGCTGATCGCCGACCCGGCGCGGGTCGAGACGCTGCGCGCGGCCGGTGAGGAGCACGCGCGGCGCTGGGGCCGCGAGCGCTTCGGGGCGGCCGTCCGGGAGCTGGTGCTGGAGCCCGCGGCTAGATGAGTGATTCCACGACCCCGCGCGCGTGGA
>JAWVFS010000045.1:0-13380 GCA_033855795.1 Solirubrobacteraceae bacterium
GCCGCCGCCGCGGCCGGCGGCGGGGAGGAAGGCATCCGCGTGCGTGGCGAGCGCACCTCGAAGCGCTACCGGCCGGCGACCGGCTGCGGCATCGAGCGCTGGGCGGTCAAGACCCTCACTGACCCGGGCGCCTCGCGGGTCAACCACCGGACCAGGGCCTCGAGCATCGCCGCGCTGACCGCTCTGCCGGCACCGATCGACCCGACCGACCGCATCGCCCCCACCGAAACCGCCGTCTGGCGGATCGCCGCCACCATGACCGCCTTCAAGCTGGAGGGCGACTCGGACATCCATCTGGTCGTGAGGGACTCGCGGCGACGGACGATGATCGTCGAGTTCCCGCTGACGCCGGCCTGCGATGCGACCGCCTCGCAGTCGGACCGCGCCGCGATGAGCCAGGCACGGGCCGCGTTCGTCGCCGCCTGCGGCCAGCCGGGTACGAGCTACCGGACGGTCTCGGGCCAGGCCACGATCACCGGCGTCGGCTTCTTCGACCGCATCCACGGCCAACGCGGCGTCGCCCCGAACGGGATAGAGCTCCATCCCGTACTCGCCTTCTCCGGCAGGTGTGATTGAGGCGACGGCGCCGGGGGCACGAGACGGCAAGGTGGCCTTCGCAGTGCGGATGAAGGGACTCGAACCCCCACGGCCTTGCGGCCACGGCGACCTGAACGCCGCGCGTCTACCAATTCCGCCACATCCGCGAGCGGCCCGACGATAGCGCACGCCGGGCGGCCCGCGAGGCCCTTGGTACCCTCAATCGCCGCAGTGCGCGCCGCTATCGTCTAGGGGACTAGGACGCCGCCCTCTCACGGCGGAAACCCGGGTTCGAATCCCGGTAGCGGTACTCGATCGAGCTCCCGCACCGGCGGGGGTTCTGTCGTTCGGAGGCTGGCGCTGGAGAACCGGGTGGGAAACGTCTACGGGAGCAGAATCCCGGTCTTGCAGTAGTACTGGTCGGCCTTCTGCGCCTCCTGCACGGTGAGGCCGGTACCGGTGACGGCATGGACGCCGCCGAACTCCACGGCGAACGTCGAGACGTCGTATCCGTGGCAGTAGTTCGGGAACGGCGGTGGGATGAAGGGCGGGGGCGTGGCGCCCGCAGGCGTGGCCGCGACGCCGACGAACACGGCGCTCATTCCGAGAAGCACAGCAATCTTGCGCTTGATCATGCCGCTTGTCTCCTTTGGTCTCTGATGCGCCGGAAACAATAAACCGAACAATGGTGCGACTCGTCGCGTGACGCTCCGCGACGCCCCGCGAAGGGCGTATCAGCCGAGCTCTTCGGCCGGTTGCCGGCCGAGGAATTCGGGCCCGGGCTCCGGTGTGACGTTGCGGACGTCGATCTCCTCGCCGCAGTGCTGGCACGTGAGGCGCGGGTCGGCGATCTCGCCGCATTCGTTGTGGCGCAGGACGATCGGTGGGCCGTCCGGGCCGGCGAGGTGCGCGTCCCCCCACCGCATGAGGGCGACGATCGCCGGGAACAGGTCGCGGCCGGCGGCGGTGAGCCGGTATTCGTGGCGGTCGGGATCGCGTGCGTACGGGACGCGCTCGAGCAGACCGGCGTCGACGAGCGTCCGCAGTCGCGCGGAGAGCGTCGGACGGGGGATGTTGAGGTTGCGCGCGAACTGCCCGAAGCGCCGCACGCCGAAGAACGTCTCGCGCAGGATGAGCAGGGTCCAGCGCTCGCCGACCAGGGCGAGCGTTCGCCCGACGGACTCGCCTTCGAACCGGTGTGAGAGGTTGTCGCTGATCGCCATGGTTCGATTATTGTACCGGTGCAGTGGTTGAACCGCTTTCGTGCTAACGTCGCCTGCCCGCTCCTGCTCGGACCAGCGACGAACCGAGGATCCGATGAACGAGACCCAGATGCAGACCCCGCCGCCGCGCGGCGACGAGATCGAAGGCGCCGCGCAGGACATCTCGGCGCTGGCGGCAGAGCTGGCCGCGGAGACCGAGAGCCGACGGCAGCTGGCCGACGGGGTCCTGGCGCGCCTGCGGGACTCCGGTCTGCTGCGAGCCGGTGCTCCGCTCGAGGTCGATGGCCTGGAGCTGGCGCCCGGCCCCGCGCTGCGGTCTGCGGAGGAGGTCGCCCGCGGCGACGCGTCGGCCGGCTGGTGCGTGTCGATCGCGATCACCAGCAGCCTGCTGGCCGCCTACCTGCCCGTCGAGGGCCGCGCCGAGTTGTTCGGCGACGGACACGGGATCGCCGCCGGCGTCTGGGCTCCGCGCGGCAAGGCGCGGCCGGTCGACGGCGGCGTCGCGATCTCCGGTCGCTGGGCTTTCTGCAGCGGGATCACCCACTCCGATCTGATGTTCGCGGGCTGCTTCGTAGAGAACGGCTCGAGCTCGCCGAGCGAGCGGCCCATGCCGAGCGTGGTCGCGATCGGCAAGGAGGACCTGCAGATCCAAGACACCTGGCACACGCTGGGCCTGCGCGGGACCGGCAGCCACGATGCCGTTGCCGACGACGTGTTCGTGCCGGCAACGCGGGTGTTCTCGTTGTTCGATGGACCCGTCCTCGACCGCCCGCTGTATCGCTTCCCGATCTTCGGATTCTTCGCGCTCTCGATCGCCGCGGCCGCCCTCGGCAACGCCCGAGCGGCGATCGACGACCTCGACGCGCTTGCCGCGGGCAAGGTCGGTCAGGGGTCGAGCCGCACCCTCGCCGAGCGGACGCCCACGCACGGCTCGGTCGCCACGGCCGAGGCTTCGCTGCGCGCAGCCCGGGCGCTGTACTACGAGTCCATCGCAGCCGCGTGGCAGGCCGCGCAGGGTGACGAGCCGGTCTCTGTCGCGCTGCGCACCGACATTCGCCTGGCGGCCACGCACGCCGTTCGGACGTCCGCCGAGGTCGTCCGGTCGATGTACGACCTCGGGGGCGGGACTGCGATCTACGACGACTCTCCGCTCCAGCGGCGCTTCCGCGACGCCCATACCGCCACCGCACACTTCCAGGTCAACGAAGCGTCCCGCGAGCTGCCCGGCCGGATCCTGCTCGGGCAGGCCGCCGACCCGACAATGCTGTGAGCCGGCAGCTCCAGGCCGCCCTGCCGTTCTGGCGCGACCGGCCCGACGACGAGGCGCTGGACATCGCGCGCGAAGTGCGCACAGCCGGGCTGGGCACCCTCTGGATCGGGGAGATGGCGACCTTCGACGCGATCGCGCTGGCCACCGCCGTCGGCCATCGTGCACCGGGCCTGGGGCTGAAGATCGGGCCCCTGGCGATCGGTGTCAGGAGCCCGGTTTCGATCGCGTTCGGGGCCGCGTCGGTGGCCACGCTCACGGGCAGCCGTGTCGACGTCGCGCTCGGCGCCTCCAGTCCGACGATCGTCTCCGATTGGCACGACCGCGAGTGGGCGCACAGCGCGCCGCGCATGCGGGAGACGATCGCCTCGCTGCGCGCGATTCTCGCGGGCAAACGGTCCGACGACGACGGTCGCCACGTGCGTACCCAGGGTTTCCGGCTGCGCCGCCCGCAGCCCGACATGCGCATATCCGTGGCGGCCTTCGGCCCGGCGATGACGCGGGTGGCCGCCCGACATGCGGACGAGGTCGTGCTGAACCTCGTGCCGCCGGAGCATGTCCGCGCAGTTCGTGCGACCGTCGACGCCGAGGCGGTTGCGGCGGACCGAACCCCGCCTCGGCTGGCGGTCTGGGTGCCGGTCGCGCTGGCGCCGGGACGCGAAGCCCTTGCCCAGCTGGGCTCGCAGCTTGCGATCTATCTCGCGCCTCCGGGGTACGGCGAGATGTTCTCGGAGCTCGGCTTCTCCAAGCTGGTGCAGCGGGCCCGGGAGGGCGCGCCCCGGTCCGAGCTGGCTGATGGCATTCCCCTGGAGCTGCTGGAGCACGTCTGCGCGCTGGGTTCCGAGGATGACCTCGCCGCGCGCATCTCGGCGTATCACGAGGCAGGCGCCGAGGTCGTGAGCGTGGTGCCCTCCACGGCCGAAGACCCGGGGGGTCGGGACGTGCTGGCAGCCGTCTCGCAAGGCTTTCGCTCGCACGCGCCCACACCACGAACCGAGGAGCTTGCATCGTGACGCCCGTCAACGCCCAGTACCGCCTGGCCGCCCGCCCGGTCGGCCTGCCCAAGTCGTCCGACTGGGACTACGTCGAGGAACCGGCCCCGGAGCCCGGCGACGGAGAGTTTCTCGTGCAGGTCGAGCACCTCTCGCTCGATCCGGCGATGCGGGCCTGGATGAACGCAGCCCGCTCCTACGTTCCGCCGGTGGAGATCGGCGAGGTCATGCGCGCCGCGGGCATCGGGCGCGTCATCGACTCGCGTCACCCCGACCACGAGGTCGGTGAGCACCTGTACGGCGTCTTCGGAGTGCAGCGCTACGCGGTGTCGGACGGAAGCGGTGTGACACGCGTCGACACGACCCTCGCCCCGGCGCCTGTGCATCTCGGCCTGCTCGGTTACAGCGGCCTGACGGCGTACTTCGGGCTGCTCGACGTCGGCCGGCCCGAGCCCGGTCAGACCGTGGTCGTGTCCGGCGCCGCCGGCTCGGTGGGAAACGTCGTCGGTCAGATCGCGCGCATCAAGGGCTGCCGCGCGGTCGGCATCGCCGGCGGGCCGGAGAAGTGTCGCTGGCTCGTCGAGGAACTCGGCTTCGACGCGGCCATCGACTACAAGGCGGGCGAACTGCGCTCCGAGCTCAAGGCTGCCGCCCCAGACGGGGTCGACGTCTTCTTCGACAACGTCGGCGGCGACGTGCTCGACCAGGGGCTGCTGCGGCTCGCGCGCGGCGCCCGGGTGGTGCTCAGCGGCGCCGTCTCGCAGTACAACGCCACCGAGGAGATGCGGGGCCCGGCCAACTACATGCAGCTGCTCGTGAACCGCGCCTCCATGACCGGCTTCGTGATCTTCGACTACGCGGATCGCTTCGGCGAGGGCGTGTCCCAGCTTTCGCAGTGGCTGAAGAGCGGCGAGCTGCAGTCGCACGAGGACGTCGTCCAGGGGGACATCGACCAGTTCCCCGATGTGCTCCTGCGGCTCTTCACCGGGCAGAGCACCGGCAAGCTGGTCCTCGCCCTGGAGGGTGCCGAGTGAGCGGGCGCCTGGAGGGCAAGGTGGCGCTCGTCACCGGGGCGGCGCGCGGGATCGGGGCGGCCATCGCGCGCCGGTTCACCGACGAGGGTGCGCGTGTTCTGATCACGGACGCCGACGACGAAGTCGTCCGGAAGCTCGCGGCCGAGCTGGGGGCGCAGGCCAGCGGCCATGACGTCACGAACGAGGCGGCGTGGCAGGAGGTCGCCACCTGGGCCGTCGAGACGCACGGCCACGTGGACGCGCTGGTCAACAACGCCGGCGTGTTCCTGGCCGCCCCGTTGCAGGACATCACCCTGGAGAACTTCCGCCGCGTGCAGGACGTCAATCAGGTCGGCGTCTTCCTCGGCATGCGCACGATCGCGCCGCTGATGACGGAGCGCGGCAGCGGTTCGATCATCAACCTTTCCTCCGTCGCGGGCCGGTTGGGGTCGCCGTACCTCACGGCGTACGCGGCGAGCAAATGGGCGGTGCGCGGCATGACCAAATGCGTGGCCAAGGAGCTCGCCCCCGCGGGCGTGCGCGTGAATTCGCTGCATCCCGGTCAGATCGAGACCGACATGCACGCCCGCCAAAAGGAGCGCACGCCGGAGCTGATCGACAAGCTCGTCGCCGGCATCCCGATGCGGCGCATCGGCGACCCGCTCGAGGTGGCCGATGCGGCCATCTTCCTGGCCGCCGACGAGAGCCGCTACGTGACCGGCACGGAACTCGTGGTCGACGGAGGCGTCAGCGGCTGAGCGCGCCGGGTCGGCTGGTTCCGGGCGCGAATCGCGGTCCTCGCAGCGTTTCGGCCACCAAAAACCCGCAATTTCTGATCCTCCCCCTTGCGCCGGGGCTGCCGAGTCGCAGAGAATGCTCCGAAGAGACGGGGGGTTTGGACCATGCGACTTGCCAGTACGCGGACTCTGCGCCGCGAGATCGATGAGGCGGTGCTCGCCGGGCGGAGCATCGCGGACATCGACACGGAGGTCATCGCACCGTGCGCGCTCGACGACGAGGCGCGCGCAGCGCTATGGCTGTACGCCGACGGGAGCCTGGCTCGGGCCGCCGCCGGCCACCTGCCCGCGATCGCCAACAGCGGCGTGACCGGGTCGAGCATTCCGATCTGAGCGCTCGGATCGCTTCGTCGACCCGGGAGGTTTGGCCGCGGCCAGGCTGGGTAGAGCACGGCCTTTGTGCTCCGACAGGGGAAGTGAGGATCCATGCCAGGCTCGCCAGCGCGCTCGCAGACCGTCCACGACGAGGCCTTCGCCGTCCCGGTACGGCGGCGGCGCCCGCCAACCCGGGCGCGGACGAGGCGCGGCCGCCTCGTACCCCTTCACCTCGGGTTCGAGCTGCTCTTCGGCGTCGCCCTGGCCGTCGTGCCGGTCGTGCTGGGTCTTCCGCTCGGATTGGCTGCGCTGGCGGCCATCATGGGCGCCCTGATCGCCGTCACGGCCGTGTCGGCGCCCGCCACGGAACTGCCGATTCGCGGCAGCCGGCTGCACGACCGGATGGGGATCGACGCGCTGCTCGTCGGCCTGGCGGCGCTGCTGTGGGTCGTCGGCGAGGAGGGCGCGAGCCTGCTCGCGGTGGCGGCCGGACTGCATGCCGCGCTGACGATCGTGCCGGGGCGCGTCGGCGCGGGTCGCTGATCGCCTGACCCGGGCGCGGATCCGTCCGCGGGCGCGTCTAGCGTGCGCCCATGGCATCGGCCCTCTGGCTGATGGGGTATGCGATCGGGATCGCGTTCGGTGTGGCCTGCGTCTGGGTCCTGATCGACGTGGTCCGCTTGCTCCGCACCGGGTGGGGCCTCGTCGTCGAGGCGCACGCCAAGGCGCGACCGCCGCAGCCCGGGCCGGTCGCGCCGCTTCCGCTGCGCACACGTCCCGCTCGGCGACCGGCGTCTGAGCGGCGGGCGGCGCGGCGTCGGCTGGCGGCGTAGCTCAGCCGGAGGCGTAGCGGCGGTGCGCGCTCAACCAGTCGGCGCTGATGATCGCCTGCGCGGCGGCCAACGTCAGGTCTGGACCTCCAGTTCGCGGCCGAACGCCCGCTGCACCAGCTCGCCCTGACGCTCGGCCGCCCAGGCCGCGACGCTCACGTCGCCCTCGTGGACGAGCTCGAGGCGCAGCCGGCCGTCATCGAGCGCGACGCGAGCCTCGCGGACGACCTGGTCGCGGCTGCGTTCGAGCTGCTCCGCCAGGCGCAGCAGCGCCGAGCCGCGGACCAGCAGCTCGTCGTCGCCCTCCCGCATCAGGGGCGCAAGCTCGCCGAACCCCGGGGAGCCCTTGCGGTGGTAGCGCGCCATCTGGGCGATCAGGGCCACCTCCCGGGGTGTGAAGCCCGGCAACGCGGCGTTGAGGATCAGGTACCGCGAGTGCTTGTGGTGGTCGTCGTAGTCCACGGTCATGCCGATGTCGTGCAGCTCCGCCGCCGCCCACAGGAGCTCGCGTTCCGCGGCATCGCGGTCCAGCACACCCTGCTCGACGAGCGCGTCGTGCATCTGCAGCGCGAGCGCCGCGACGTGCTCGACGTGCGGTGGATCGATCGGGTACTGGTGCGCGAGGTTGCGCACGCTGGCCTCGCGCACGTCGGCGAACAGCTCGTCCGGCGCCAGGTAGCGCTCGAAGAAGACCCCCTCGCGCAGACCGGCCTCGGTCACCTCCAGCGTCGCGAATCCTCCGGCCTCGAGCACCGCCTCGACCACCGTGGCACCCGCCAGGATGAGGTCGCCACGCTCGGGCTTGATGCCCGGCACCCCCGCGCGCTCCGCCGTCGTCATCTCGGCCAGCTCGGCGATCATCTCGGCCAGCGTGTCGCGCTCGAGCACGAACCCCTGCACGCCGAAGGACGGGAGCTCGGCTCGCCTCTGCGCCGCGGCGGCGAGGTTGCGGACCGCGCCCCCGATGCCCACCAGGCGGTCGCCGCTCGCGCCGAGCCAGCCGGCGCCCTCCGCCAACGTATCGCGTACATGGGTGCGCAGCGCCTTGAGCTGCTTCTTGGTCGCGGGCCCCTCGCCGGGGAGGAACTGCTCGGTCATGCGCACCGCGCCCAGCGGCCAGGACCCGAGCTCCCGGGCCGCGCGGTCCTCGACGCCGACGAGCTGGACGCTGCCTCCTCCGAGGTCGAGCATCGCGCCGTCGGCCAGCGTCGTGGAGTTCACCGCCGCGAGGTAGCCGTAGCGCGCCTCCTCTTCGCGTGAGAGCACCCGCACCGCCAACCCCGACACCTCGAACACGCGCGACAGGAACTGCTCTTGGTTGCTGGCGTCGCGGATCGCGCTCGTCGCCACCGCCTGCACCTCGTCGAGGACGAGCCCGCTGGCGCGGCAGAAGTGCGCGTAGGCCTCGATCGTGTGCAGCGCGCGTTCCATGGGCGCAGGCTGGAGCGCGCCGGTCTCGCCCTCGCCCGCGCCGATGCGCACCGATTCGTAGATCTCGTCGCTGCGCCGCCACCACTGGCCCGCGATCGAGCTGAACACGACGAGACGGAAGGAGTTCGAGCCGAGGTCGATGACGGCGACACGGCTGGCGTCGGGCACGATCGGGCAGACTAACCCCGCCCCGGCAAAACCCGTAGACTCGCCGCCGTGAGGCGCATCCGGAACCTGCTGTTTGGCACGGGAGCGGCCGGCCTGGCCGCTGCCGCGTGGCTCGCCGCGCCGGCCGGCGCGGGCTCGCCGCCTGCCCACGCGGCTGCCTGCACGAAGGCCGGCAACATCGAGGCGATCGTCGACGACTCCGGGTCGATGGCCTCCACCGATCCGAACACCCTGCGGGTGAAGGGGCTGAAGCTGCTGATCAACACGCTGAGCCCGACCACGTTTCTGGGCGCGGTCGAGTTCGGCGGCTTTAAGACTCCTGCCGCCGACACGGTGTTCACGCCCGAGGCGGTCGGGCCCAACGCCACCGCGATGGGCAATGCTCTCGACGCCAAGATCAAGGCGGACAACGGCACGACCGACTACAACGCGGCCTTCGCCCAGTCCGATGCGGACAATCCGAACGCGGCGGCGCGGATCTTCCTCACCGACGGCGGCCACAACGAAGGCGCCTACAACAACGGCCATCTGGTCCATCGTGTCCCGACCTACGTGGTCGGGTTCAGCTCAGGCCTTGCGTCGTCGGACCTCCAACGTCTGAAGACGATTGCCAGCGACACGGGCGGGCTCTACTTCCCCCAGACCGACTCCAGCAAGCTCCAGTCGGTGATGAACAGCATCGGGGCCGCCCTGACCTGCCAGGCGGCGCCACGGACCTTCACCGACCAGCTGGCCCAGGGCAAGAGCAAGCCGCACAGCCTTCCGATCGCCTCCAGCACGAGATCGGCTCAGATCGCGCTGACCTGGTCGAGCCCGCTGGACCGGTTCTCGCTGACGGGCCTCCAGCTGGTCGTCCACGGCAGGGTGGTCGCGGTCGGCGCCCGGCTCCGTCGGCTGACCGTCAAGCGCACGTCGAGCGCCACGTTCACGGTGCTCAAGGTCTCCGGCCTGAGGTCGGGAAGCCTGCGGTTCAGGGTCAAGGCGCGGAGGATCGGCTCAAGCGCGCCACGGGTGACCCTGACCACCCAGGTGCGGCAGAGCCGGACCCGGTAGCCCAAGCCGGCGCGGACGCCCTACGACCGCTCGATGAGCTCGACCCGGTAGCCGTCCGGGTCGCGCACGAAGCACAGGCGCGACCCGCCCTCGCTGACGGTGTAGGGCGGCTTCTCCGGTTCGATGCCCTGCTCGGCCAGCTGCGCCAGCGCGGCGTCGAGGTCCTCGGCGGTGATCGCGATGTGGCCGTACCCCGAACCGATGTCGTAGCCCTCCACGCCGAAGTTGTAGGTCAGCTCGAGCCGCGGCATGTCGCCGTCGCCCGGCTGGTTCATGAACACGTTGATCGCCTCGTCGCGGATCGGGATGCGGCCGACCTCTTCGAAGCCGAGCGCCTCGTAGAACGCGACCGAGCGGTCGATGTCGGTGATGCGGTAGCAGGTGTGGATGAGCGCCATGGGGGGAGCCTACCCTCCGGCGCCCCCCGCAACTTGCCGCTGGCCCGAGCCGCCCCAGGTCGGATAGCGTGGCCTCCGTGAGCCTGACCGGCCTCGCCGCCGCGTCCTCCCAACTGCTTCCGGCCCGGGAGCAGATGGCGTTCACGCTGGGCTTCCACATCGTGCTGGCGTCGATGGGGGTCGCCTTCCCGGCGATCACGCTGATCGCCAACTACCGCGGCGTGCGCAGGGGCGACGCCGCCGCCCTGACACTTGCCCGACGCTGGTCGAAGGTGATGGCGGTGCTGTTCGCCGTCGGCGCGGTGACCGGGACGGTGCTCTCGTTCGAATTCGGACTGCTGTGGCCGGAGCTCATGCGGCGCTACGGCCAGGCCTTCGGCATTCCGTTCGCAATCGAGGGGCTGTTCTTCTTCACCGAGGCGATCTTCATCGCGATCTACATCTACGGCTGGAAGCGCCTGCGGCCGTGGCCACACTTCTGGACCGGCGTGCCGATCGTGATCGCCGGCATCGGCGGCGCGTTGTCGGTGGTGACCGCCAACTCCTGGATGAACCAGCCAGGCGGCTTCGAGACGGCGGCCGACGGCCACGTGACCTCGGTGCAGCCCCTCGACGTGATCTTCAACAACGCGTGGTCGTACGAGGTCCCGCACATGATCCTCGCCGCGTACATGGTGGCCGGCTTCCTCATCGCCTCCGTGTACGCGGTCGGCATGCTCCGCGGCCGCCGCGACCGCTATCACCGGGACGGCTTCCTGATCCCGTTTACCGTGGCCGCGATCGCGACACCCGTGCAGCTTCTCGTCGGCGACACCGCGGCGCGCGCGATCGCCAAGGACCAGCCGGTCAAGTTCGCCTCGATGGAGTACGTGCAGACGACGCAGACACACGCGCCGGAGTGGATCGGCGGCATCTACCACGACGGCAAGGTCTCGCTGGGAGTGAGCATTCCGGGGCTCGACTCGTTCCTCGTGGGCTTCTCCACCGACACCAAGGTGACCGGCTGGAACACCGTGCCCGCGAACGACCGGCCGCCATCGCCGACGCTGCTGCACCTGGCCTTCGATGCCATGGTCGGCATCGGCTCCGCGCTCCTGCTGCTGGGCGCGTGGCTGGCGTTCTCCTGGTGGCGAAGACGCGAGATGCCGCAGACCGTGTGGTTCCTACGGGCCGGCGCGGTCGCCGGCGTGCTCGCCGTCGTGGCGCTGGAGTGCGGCTGGATCGTCACGGAGGTCGGCCGCCAGCCGTGGACCGTGTACAAGCTGCTGCGCACCGAGGATGCGGTGACCGGCGCGCACGGTATCTGGCTCACGTTCGCGATCGTGCTCGTGCTCTACACGGGGCTGGGCGTGGCGACGGTCGTCGCGCTGCGCGTGATGGCGCGGCGGTGGCGCGAGGCCGGGGACGAGGACGAGCCGGTGCCCTACGGGCCGCCCGCGGGGGTTGGCGATGCCTGACGTCGTCGCGGTGGAGCTGTGGCTGGGCGCGACCGCGTACGCCGTGCTCGCGGGCGCCGACTTCGGCGCCGGGTTCTGGGATCTCGTGGCGGGTGGCGCGGCGCGCGGCGCCCGCCCGCGGGCGCTCATCGACCGCGCGATCAGCCCGGTGTGGGAAGCCAACCATGTCTGGCTGATCTTCATCCTCGTGGTGCTGTGGACCGGGTTCCCGCCGGCCTTCGCGGCCATCTTCTCCACGCTCTTCGTCCCCCTGGCGCTGGCCGCCCTGGGCATCGTGCTCCGCGGCGCCGGCTTTGCGCTGCGCCACGTGGCGGAGCGGCTCGAGCTGCGACGCGCGCTGGGTGCCTCGTTCGCCATCTCCTCCGTGCTGACCCCCTTCTTCATGGGCACGGTCGTCGGCGCCGTGGTGTCCGGCCGGGTGCCTGCGGACGGCAACGGAGATCGGCTCGGGAGCTGGTGCAACGGCATGTCGATCGTCGTCGGCCTCCTGTTCGTCGCCACCTCCGCGTACCTGGCCGCGACGTTCCTGGTCGTCGACGCACGCCGGACCGGCGACGCCGAGCTCGAGGGCTATTTCCGCCGGCGGGCGATCGGCGCCGGGATCGTCGCCGGCGCGCTGGCCACCATCGGGATCGTGGTTCTGCACGAGGACGCTCGCTACGTGTACGACGGCCTCACGAGCAACGGGCTGCCGCTCGTGATCGTCTCGGCCCTGGCGGGCATCGCGGCGCTCGTCGCGCTGGTGCGAGGGAGCGCCGTCTGGCCGCGGCCGTTCGCCGTCGCGGCCGTCGTCGCGGTCGTGTGGGGGTGGGGCGTGGCACAGCACCCGTACCTCCTGCCGACCTCGCTGAAGATCGACGCCGCGGCGGCGCCGCACGCGACGCTCGTCGCGCTCGTCGTGGTGCTTGCCGCGGCCGTCTTGATCATCGGGCCCGCGCTCGGGCTGCTCTACACCCTGCACCAGCGCAGTGCGCTCGACGAGCAACCGCCGCCGGCGACCGCGGGGCCTGGGGGCGGCTGAACGCCGGGCATCGAGGGGAAGGGTTCGGACCGGCATGCATAACTCGCGAATCGCGGATGGCGAAGGCCACCGTCGCGAGTTCTGCATCTATGCCATGCACAGCCCGCGGCGGGAGCACGGGCGATCCGCGAACCGCGAGCCGTGCAGGTTCGCCACGGCGGCGGCCGCGAGCGCCACCGACTAGAGTCGCGGCCATGATCCTCGAGCGCTCGATGCACGATCAGTTCCTGTCCAACACCTACCTCGTGGCCGACGAGGAGGGCGGTACCGCGGTGATGATCGACGCGGGCGGGCCGGTCGGACCGCTCCTCGAAGCGATCGAAGATCGCGATCTCACCCTGTCCCACGTCCTGCTCACCCACCACCACTTCGTCCACGTCTGCGAGCTCGACCAGGTGCTCGCGCGCCATCCCGACGCCGAGGTCCTCATCCATCCCGGAGAGCGCGACCAGGTCGAGGGCGCGACGGGCACGATCGAGCCCGGCGACACCGTTCAGGCGGGTGGCCTGTCGATCGAGGCGATCCACACCCCGGGCCACACGAACGGCATGCTGTCGTTCCTCGTCGACGGCAACGTCTTCACCGGGGACACGCTGTTCAAGAACTCTGTCGGGGGCGTGCGCGCGCCGGGCCATACGACGTACGCCGACCTGAAAGAGTCGATCATGGACCGGCTCATGGGACTGCCGCCCGAGACGGCCATTCACCCCGGGCACACCGAGCCGACCACCGTCGCGGGCGAGTGGGAGGGCAACGCCTTCATCCGGGTGTGGCGGGGGCTGGACGCCGAGGGCGACGAGCCCTGCACGGCGCTGGGCGAGCCGGCCACCCTCGTGCTGCTCGGCGACGACTACGACGGGGGCCACAAGGCCTGGGTG
>JAWVFS010000046.1:0-7145 GCA_033855795.1 Solirubrobacteraceae bacterium
GTCAGTCGTCAGAGCAAGGGCTCCGACCTGCACGACTGACGACTGACGACTGACGACTGACGACTATTTAGGCGGGCGCCGGCACATCCGGCAGCTTCTCGACCGCCGCTTCCATGTCGGACTCCGAGAACTCCGGATCCTCCAAATTGCCGGCCAGGTAGGCCTCGTACGCCGCCAGGTCGAAGTGGCCGTGGCCGCACAGCCCGAACAGGATCACCCGCGCCTCACCGGCCTCGCGGGCCGCCTCGGCCTCGTCGATCACGGCGCGGATGGCGTGTGCCGGCTCGGGTGCCGGAATGATCCCCTCCGTGCGGGCGAAGCGCAGGGCCGCCTCGAAGGTCTCGTTCTGGCGGAACGCGCGTGCCTCGACGGCGCCGGCCTTGACCAACCCGCACAGCATCGGTGCATCGCCGTGGTAGCGCAGGCCGCCGGCGTGCACGGGTGGCGGGACGAAGTCGTGGCCGAGGGTGTACATCGGCATCAGCGGCGTCAGCCCCACGGTGTCGCCGAAGTCGTAGCGGTACACGCCGCGGGTGAGCGTCGGACAGGCCGCGGGCTCCGCGGCCACGAACCTGGTCTTCGCCTCGCCGCGCAGGGTGCGGCGGACGAAGGGAAAGGCGAGGCCGGCGAAGTTCGAGCCGCCGCCGACGCACCCGACGATCACGTCGGGCTCCTCGCCGGCCTGCTCCATCTGGCTCATCGCCTCCTGGCCGATCACGGTCTGGTGCAGCAGCACGTGGTTGAGCACCGAGCCGAGCGCGTAGTTGCACGAGGGGTCGCCGGCCGCGACCTCGACGGCCTCGGAGATCGCGATCCCGAGCGAGCCCGTCGGGTGCTCGGCCTGCGAGCGCCCGGCCTCGGTCCGGTCGCTCGGTGAGCGGTGAACGGTCGCGCCCCAGGTCTCCATCATCGTCCGGCGGTAGGGCTTCTGGTCGTAGGAGGAGCCCACCATGAACACCTCGCACTCCAGCCCGAAGAGCTGACACGCGAAGGCCAGCGCCGAGCCCCATTGGCCGGCGCCGGTCTCCGTCGCAAGCTTCTTCACGCCGGCCCGCGCGTTCTCGTAGGCCTGCGCGACCGCCGTGTTCGGCTTGTGCGAGCCCGGCGGCGAGACGCCCTCGTACTTGTAGTAGATGTGGGCCGGCGTCTCGAGCGCCGCCTCCAGACGTCGCGCGCGGTAAAGCGGCGTCGGCCGCCACAGGCGGTAGATCTCGCGCACCTCGTCGGGGATCTCCACCTCGGGCTCGGTAGACACCTCCTGCTGGATCAGCCCCATGGGGAAGAGCGGCGCGAGATCGTCCGGGCCCGCGGGCGCCAGCGTGCCGGGGTGCAGCGGCGGTAGCGGGTCTCCCGGCAGGTCGCCCAGCAGGTTGATCCAGTGCGTCGGGATCTCGCTTTCGCTGAGCTGGTACTTCGTCGGCTGGTCGGCCATCGCTCCTCCCTGGGTCGGGAGGGCGATTCTATGCGGGTTCGGGGGTTAGTCCGGTGTCGCCGTCGCTGATCGCGGATCGCGCCAGCGTGAGCGCCGACGAGCGCATGATCTCGGCCGCGGCGTCGCGGGAGACTCCCGCGATGTCGGTCAGCCAGACCAGGGCCTCGATCCCGGTGGTCGCGCGGATCGCCAGCACCAGGCGCCGAAGCTGGGCGTCCGTCATGCGGTCGCGCAGCGGCGCCAGCGCGTCCTCGAACCAGCCGATTGCCCGGCCCTGGCGAAGCGGCAGCGCTTGGGGTCGCGGGGGTGTGGGCTCGAGCGACAGGCGCAGCTGCGCGCGGAGCTCGGGTTCGTGGTCGACCAACTGGCCCAGGAAGTGGTCGAGGACGGTCTCCAGCCTCGCGACGGGATCCGTCGAAGCCGCCGCCCCCACGAGTGACGGGTCCTCGAGCTCGGGATAGGTCGCCAGCACCAGCGCGCGCTGGTTCTGGAAGTAGCGGAAGGCGGTCGTGCGGGAGATCGCCGCTCGCTCTGCCGCCTGCTCCACGGTCGGGGCGACGCCATCCGCAAGCAGCTCTCGCGCCGCGGCCACCAGGGCGTTGCGGGTGCGAGCCTTCTGCTTCGTGCGACCGGTGGCCTCATACGGGATTGACATGCCCGTAATGGTACTCTAGTGTCCACGAAAGACGAAGCCGATATAGCCGTCACCAGCGAGGAGCCCCGATGAGCAATGCGATTCCCCTGATCAGGCAGGACGACGAAGGCGAACGTTTCTGGTTCGCGGGCGGCGGGGTGTTCACGATGAAGGCCACCTCGGCGGAGACCGGCGGCTCGTTCGCGATGTGGGAGGACGAGGTGGTCCGCGGCAAGACGACGCCGCTCCATACACATCCCGAGTTGGACGAGGCGATCTACGTGGTCGAGGGCGAGATCCTCGTGCACGTCGACGGCGAGGAGCACCGCGTCGGTGAACGCGGCCTGTTCGTGGCGCCGCGCGGCGTGCCGCACGCCTTCCTCGTCACCTCGGAGACCGCGCGCCTGCTCGCCGTCATGACGCCCGGTGCCGGGGAGGCCTTCTACCGCAGCGTGAGCGAGCCGGTGGGCTCGGCGACGGACGCGTCGCGCCCACCCGATTTCGCAAGGCTGCGCGAGGCGGCCGAGCGCAGCGAGCACATCGAGCTGCTGGGGCCGCCCCCGTTCGACATGGAGAAGCACGCCGCCCCCGCGGCGGCCAGGGCGTAGGACACCGGCGCTAGGAGGAGACCAGCGCCTGCACGGCGTCGCGGTGCGCGCGCGTGGTGAAGCAGCCCGGCTCGGCGAACTCCTCGAGCGTGATGGCCTGCTCCCAGCTCAGGTCCACGGCGGAGCGCAGCAGCGGCTTCATCATCCGCGCGACGTGATCCGGGAGCTCGTCGATGCGCGAGCACCAGGCACGCGCCGCGTCGAGCAGCTCGTCGTGGTCGACCAGTTCGTTCGCGAGCCCCAGCTCCAGCGCCTCCGCGCCGGAGAGGTGGCGGCCCGAGGCGAACAGCGCATACGCGCCCTGATAGCCGAGCCGCCGCGTCAGCAGCCAGCTGTTGCCGACCTCCGGCAGGAGGCCGATGCGACCGAAGGCGGGGACGATGCGCGCGCGCTCGGACACGAGGATCACGTCGCAGGCCAGCGCAAACGCGAGGCCGACGCCGGCGGCGGCGCCGTTGACGGCCGCGACGAACGTCTTGTCGGTCCGCGTGATCAGACGCGCGATGCCGCCGAACTCGCCTCGGATCCAGCGCCACAGCGCCGGAGTGCCCTCGTCGGCAGCCTCGGCGACCGGGTGCGCGTAGGACCGCATGAGCTCGAGGTCACCGCCGGCCGAGAACGCGGGATCGGCGCCGGTGAGCACGATGGTGCGCACCCGCGGCTCGGCGGCCAGCGCGCGCAGCGCGTCGTGGAGTTGCAGGGTGAGCGGCGCTGACAACGCGTTGAGCGAGGGCGGGTCGTCGAGGCGCACGATCGCGTGCGTGTCCGCGTGCTCGATCGCCACGAACGTGCGCTCGTCGTTGCGGGCGTCGGCGACGAAATCGTCGTAGGAAGGGGCGGTGGTGGGGGTCATCGGGACTCCTTGGTCGTGGTGAGCGCGCGCCATGCAGCGGCGGCCAGGACGTCCTCGGCCTGCTCGGGCGTCGTGACGGCGCGCCCCGCGAGCCAGTGGCGCGCGAACTCCTGGGCGGGCCCGAGCAGCAGGGGCTCGAGCAGGTCGGGTTCGAGGTCGGGCAGCTCGGAGTGGCCGGCGAACCACTTGCCGACCGCCGCGAAGAAGGCGCGGTTGCGACGGCGCAGCTCACTCGCGGCGGCGGCCAGCACCTCGGTCTCGCCCACGGCGAGGACGAACCGCGCCACGTCGGGGTGCTCCCGCACC
Source organism: Solirubrobacteraceae bacterium (assembly GCA_033855795.1). Taxonomy (GTDB): domain Bacteria; phylum Actinomycetota; class Thermoleophilia; order Solirubrobacterales; family Solirubrobacteraceae; genus JALYZC01. Next base: position 3,834 of record JAWVFS010000046.1, read on the forward strand.
CAGCGAAGGTGGTGGCGGACCAGCGCCTCGACTCCGGCGCGCGCGTCGTCGTGCGCGCGCAGCGTGGCCAGGAAGCCGGCCTGATAATCGGCCAGGCTCTCGACATAGAGCGCGGCGGCGATCCGGTCCTTGCCGCCGAAGTGGTGGTAGACGCTGCCGACGCTGGCTCCGGAGGCGCGGCAGATGTCCTCCACCGTCGTCGCGGTGTAGCCCTGCCGTACGAAACATCGCAAGGCGGCGGTGAGGATCGCGGCACGCCTCGGCTGGCTCGTCGGCCCGGCGCCGGTGGGGGGCAGGGGCATTGGAATGTAATTCTAGAGGATCGTTCTAAGGTGTCGGGAAGCGGGGTGGGGGTAAGCGATCTGGTGAGAGGGGCGTGGCCCGCCGGGCCGCTCGTGGACCCGGTTGGCGCGCACCGCGGTTCATCCGACGGAGGGAGCCACCATGGAAGCTGGATCCGCCGCACGCGGGGACCCGACAGTCGGCGGTCGTGAGGCCGCCGCCGAGGCACAGGCCGGGGCGGGCTGGAGTGTCGCCGACCCCGGGCCGCTCGGCCTCGCCGCCTTCGCGTTGACCACGTTCGTGCTGAGCATGTTCAACGCCGAGCTCGTGAGCAAGGCCGGCGAGCCGGTCGTGCTCGGCCTTGCCCTGGCCTACGGCGGGCTCGCCCAGCTACTCGCCGGGATGTGGGAGTTCCGCACGGGCAACACGTTCGGTGCCGTCGCGTTCACGTCGTTCGGTGCGTTCTGGCTGTCCTTCTGGGCCTACGGCGCGCTCTACGCCCATGAGATCCCGAACAAGGTGGACGCGGGCCACGCGGTGGGCCTGTACCTGATCGGGTGGGGCATCTTCACCACATACATGTTCGTGGCCTCCCTGCGCACCACCGTGGCCATCAGCGTGGTGTTCGCGCTGCTGGCGGTGACGTTCTTCCTGCTGGGCATCGGGAATGCGGGCGCCCACACCAGCATCGTCAAGCTGGGCGGCTGGTTCGGCCTGGCCACGGCGGTCGCTGCCTGGTACGCGTCCTTTGCGGCCGTGACGAACTCGACGTTCGGGAGAATAGTGCTCCCGGTGAGACCACTGAAGTGAGACTGGCCGGCGCGGCCGGGTCGCAGTAGCGTTGTCGTCGGCCCGGCCGCGTCCCGCGCCGTTCTGAAACGACGTAAGTCTGGAGGCTGCGCATGGCGACCGAGGAGAGGACCGACAAGAGCCTGGAGGAGGAGCTCGAGAAGCTGCTCGAGGTCGAGCGCTTCCCGCCGCCCGAGGAGTTCCGCGCCAACGCGGTCGTGCAGGACCCGGCGATCTACGACGAGGCCGAACGCGACCCGGAGGGCTTCTGGGCCGAGCAGGCGAAGCGGCTGGACTGGTTCGAGGAGTGGGATCAGGTCCTCGACTGGTCGAACCCGCCGTTCGCGAAGTGGTTCGTCGGCGGCAAGCTCAATGCCTCCTACAACTGTGTGGACCGCCACGTCGAGGCCGGCCTCGGCGACCGCGTCGCCCTCCACTGGCGCGGCGAGGAGGGCGAGGAGCGCGACATCACCTACGCCGACCTGCACCGCGACGTGCAGCGCTTCGCCAACGTCCTCAAGGACCACGGGATCGGCAAGGGCGACATCGTCGGGATCTTCCTGCCGATGATCCCCGAGGTCGTCGTGGCGATGCTGGCGTGCGCGCGAATCGGGGCGCCGCACAACGTCGTGTTCGGCGGCTTCTCGGCCGAGTCGGTGAAGGAGCGGATGGAGTTCTCCGATGCCAAGGCCCTGGTCACCGTCGATGGCGCGCGGCGCAAGGGCAAGACGGCGCCGATCAAGCAGCAGGTCGACGAGGTCATGGGCGAGGTCGCCACGATGGAGACCATCTTCGTCGTGAAGCACACGGGCGAGGACTGTGAGATGCAGGACGGCCGCGACGTGTGGTTCGGCGAGGCCATGGATGCCGCCGCCGCCGAATGCCCGGCCGAGCCGCTCGACGCCGAGCACCCCCTGTACGTGCTCTACACCTCGGGCTCGACGGCCAAGCCCAAGGGCGTCCTCCACACGACGGGGGGCTACCTGACGGGCGTCGCCTACACCCACAAGGTGGTGTTCGACCTCAAGCCCGAGTCCGACGTCTTCTGGTGCGGCGCCGATGTCGGCTGGGTCACCGGCCACTCCTACATCGTGTACGGCCCACTGGCCAACGGCGCGACCAGCGTGATGTACGAGGGCGCTCCGGACTACCCGGACAAGGACGTCTGGTGGGAGATCATCGAGCGTTACGGCGTGTCGATCTTCTACACCGCGCCGACCGCAATCCGCGCCTGCATGAAGTGGGGCCCCAAATATCCTGGCAAGCACGACCTGTCCTCGCTGCGCCTGCTGGGGACGGTGGGCGAGCCGATCAACCCGAAGGCGTGGCTCTGGTACCACGCGGTCATCGGCGGGGAGCGCTGCCCGATCGTCGACACGTGGTGGCAGACCGAGACCGGCCACATCATGATCAGTCCGCTGCCGGGCATCACTGAGACCAAGCCCGGCTCGGCGACCTTCCCCCTGCCGGGCATCGACGCCGCCGTGGTGACCGAGAAGGAGGGCGACGACGCCGGCACCAGCCAGGGCCTGCTCGTGCTGCGCCGGCCGTGGCCGGGCATGCTGCGCACGCTCTACCGCGACGACGAGCGCTACGTGGAGACCTACTGGAACCGCTTCGGCAAGGAGACCTATCTCGTCGGCGACGCCGCGCGCAGGGACAAGGACGGCTACTTCTGGGTGATCGGCCGGATCGACGACGTCATCAACGTCTCGGGCCACCGCCTGTCGACCGCCGAGGTCGAGTCCGCCGTGGTGTCGCACCCCAAGGTCGCCGAGTGCGCGGTGGTCGGCCAGAGCGATGAAGACACCGGGCAGGCCATCTGCGCCTTCGTCACGCTGGAGGGCACCGTGGACATAGGCGATGAGGCGCTCGAGCAGGAGATACGCGACCACGTGGCGCAGAAGATCGGCAAGCTCGCGCGGCCCAAACGCATCATATGGTCCGCCGACCTGCCCAAGACCCGCTCCGGAAAGATCATGCGCCGTCTGCTGCGCGACATCGGCGAGGGCCGCGAGCTGGGCGACGTGACCACCCTGCGCGACCCCGAGGTCGTGAAGGACCTGGAGGCGAAGGTCGGCAGCGAGGAGGAGTGACGTGGCGGCGATCGGGACGGGGGTCGCCTCCTACGAGGAGGCGCGCGCGCAGCACCGCTGGGACGTCCCGGACCGCTACAACATCGCGCGCGACGTGTGCGACAAGCATCCGCGCGACAAGCTCGCGATGGTGTGGGAGGACTGG